>QMSC01000045.1 GCA_003649515.1 Thermoprotei archaeon
CAGCGTTGTCCTTAGGATGGGATAGTACTTCTTTAAGCCATTAGGAAGCTGCACTAGAACTTTCCTTGCCTGTATTTCCTTGAGCTTGGACACTACTTCTGCGAGTCTAAAGTCGTAAGGGCACTCCTCTTTACACATGGCGGTTAATTATGTCTTAAAATAACTAAAATAGATGTTTCCTCTCAATATTTCAAAGTGAGAACAAAGGCGCTTGAGGGATGCTATGAATCTCAAAGAATTAACGATAAGTATCCTTAGGAAGTATAACTTAAGGCCCTCGAAAAGACTAAGTCAGAGCTTTCTCATAGACGAGAGGCTTGCAAGAAGAATTGTGGAAATAACTGCTCCAGGCAAGGGAGAGTGTATTCTTGAAATAGGTGCAGGATTAGGCGCATTAACGCGTTTCTTAGAGATCTCCGAAGCCTTTGTAGTGGCTTTGGAGATAGACAGGAAACTGGTAAGGATTCTAAAGGATATCTTCTTAAATTCACCGAATATTGATGTAGTTAATGCAGATTTTTTAAAATCTAGCTGGCGTTTCTTCCATAAAATAGTTTCAAATGTTCCTTATCACTTATCTTCCTATATAATTCTTAAAATACTTAGAGAATTAAGATTTAACTATGCAGTTCTTACTCTTCAGAGGGAATTCGCTCAAAGACTTAACGCATCCCCCGGTACGAAGTCCTACGGTAGAATTAGTGTAATGACGTGGGTTTTTGCAAGCATTAAGGTCCTAGACTTCGTGCCTCGAAAAGCATTCTACCCAGAGCCCAAAGTTGATTCGCTTATAGTCTTATTAAAACCTAGGCAAACGCCCCTACTTAGCGAGCATGAAGTCAAGAAGTTCGAAATTTTCTTAGGAAAACTGTTCTCGCAGAGGAGGAAGGTAATTTCCAAGGTAATTTCTAGAACTATGGAAATTGATAGAAGCATCGTGGAAAGTATACTGACTGAAAATGCTATTTCGCCTCAGGAAAGAGTCTACAAAATTCCCCCGCAAAGATTTCTAAACTTATTCAAAGCGCTTATGCGGAGGGGTTTCATTTAGGTTATACTTAAGTCTAAGGGGGATTCTCTTAATCCACCCACAGTTTAGACAGGTAATACTTATGTGTGAAAATCTATTCGGGCGTAATCTAACCCTTGAAGATACTCCGGGAATGAGTGGAGAATGACACTTCTTGCAATACATATGCTTGCATTCGCGAGGGACTTTTACACGTAAACGCTTTGCTATCCCCAATGCCAATCTAATGTACTCTCTAGCTAAATCCGGGTCTTTTAAGTACTCGCGTTGAGCGTAGCTAAAGAGCATCTTTATTCGCTGAATTGCTATGTCCCGTTCAAGTGCTCGCATTTGGAACACTATTTAAATAGGGAACTAGAAATTTAAATAGGATTGGCCAGTACTAGGGAACTTGGGTTGGGGAAGCGTTGGAGAAAGCGCATTTGATTTTGGCGGAAAGTGCTCTTGAACTTATACCGCCAGAGATCTGGCATCACCCTGCTATACATAACTATGCTCGAAAGAGAGGTAAGAGGCCTAGTGAGTTAGTTCTGGACATTTCCATGCACTATCCGGCCATGAAGAAGCTACCTGATTTTCTGAAAAGGGGTAGACCTGATATTGTACACTACTGTTTGCTCCTTGCATTAGACTCTCCCCTTAATAAGGAAAATTTGCTTTGTACAATTGTTCATACGTATCAGGATAAAACCATCTATATCGATCCTTCAACCCGTATACCTAGGAACTACAATAGATTTATAGGGCTTATAGAGCAACTTCTAGTTCTTGGGAAAGTTCCTCCCAAGTCCGAGAAACCTCTTCTTTGGGTGAAAAGCAAGTCTTTGGAAGAGCTTATTCGGGAGATATCTCCTTCAAAGGTGTTTCTTCTTGATGAAGGAGGCGTAAAATACAATGCATTGACTCTAGGTAAAAGAATGGCAAGGGAGGCAAGGCCAGCTATAATAGTTGGAGGTTTTCAGAAAGGGGAGCTTCGAAGCGAGACAAAAAGCCTGGCAGACGAGATCGTATGCGTATATTCCCAGCCTCTAACATCCTGGTCTGTCTTAGCAATAGTGCTAACGGCTCTAGGGATAGCCATACGAATAGTGTAGTGAGGGCAGAACGATGTTCGTTAAAGAATTGGATTTAAAGCGCAGCAAAGTTGTTGTAGTGCCTGAGAGTACTGATGATCTTTACAGGCTTTCCTTAATTCTTGAGAGAGACGATCTAGTGTACGCCTGGACTTTGCGAACCCTGAGGATCAGCGACGGGTTAACTGAGAGGAGGGGTGAGAGAGTAAAGGCCTATATCGGTATTAGGCTGGAAAAGGTGGAATTTCAAGAATTTTCGGAAAAACTTAGAGTTCATGGAGTAGTTATCGAAGCTCCTGATTTTCTTCATGCTCAGGGCAGCCACCATACACACATAATTGAACCCGGTAAAGAGGTTCTCATAGTGAAGAAGTCTAGGTTCAAGAGGTATCAGTTGAAACTGCTTGAAGAGAGAGGTAGGAACTGGGCACTTATTCTATCAGTAGGAGAAGACGAAACTGCTATATCTGTGCTGAGAGACCAGGGAGTGGAAGTGTTGCTAACAATTCACAGGTCTAAAGGAGACATTAAGACCAGCATTAGAGAAAGGTATTACGACTATCTTAGCGAAGTTGCACGGAAGTCGCTAGAAATTTTGTCAAGAAGGGAGCTTGGCGTAGAGACGTTAATAGTGGCATCGACACCGTTGTTGCTAAAATGGTTTAGGGAGGAGCTAAATCGTACGGTCTTGCCTCAAGTACGCGGTAAAGGCTACACTATTTACGAAGTAGAGGTAAGCGAAGGGGGGATTGCTGGAGTCTACGAATTGCTGAGAAGTGGAAAGGTACAGAAATTGTTTAGGAACCTGCGAATAGTATTTTTTGAATCTTTGATGAATGAGGTCTTTCAAAGATTTTCCTCTTCACCCGAAAAAGTGTCTGTGGGATTAGAGGAGATAGAACTCGCAGCATCAATAGGAGCCATCGATAAACTCATCGTAGTTGATAACTTCCTACGCGAGCATTTAAGCGAGGAGCTAATTATTAGAATTTTTGAAGCTGTGGATAGGAGTCGTGGGGAGATCATCATAGTCCCACTGAAAAGTGAAGCTGGCTTAAAGCTTAGAGCTCTTGGAGGCATAGTGGCATTATTGCGCTATCCTCTAAAGTACTCCTAGGTACTAGCTCATCACTCCAGTCTTCTTGGCTTAATCCTCCCAGCCGATATAAGGTCTTCAAAAACTTCCTCAATGGATTTGAAAGGCGGTACTGAGACTTTTAAAAATACTCCTGTGCGGCCAACTTCTCTTCTCTTCATGAGCATCTTTTCTCGCTCGAACACTATATCTATTGAAACCTTAAGTATCTGGGCGACCTCCGCTTCTCTACCTATAATAGAGTACTCCCTATGTCCAGTTTTCGTAGGTATTATTATCATAAGCCGCTTATCTACGCCGGGTACTCTAAGGTCACTTTTTAAAGATTCGAAGTCGAGTTCGCCCCCAAACCTATAGAACTCTCTTTCAAGGTAGCTTAGGTGCGTTAGGGGTAAACTCACTACTTCTCTTTCAGAAATGTAAATGTAGGCCTTTACGGCATGGGCAGGGGTTGCTTGAACTATTTCCCTATAAATCACGTTAAACCCCGAGTCCGCGAGCGCCTGTTCTACTAAGAATGGGGGAATAGTGTACGGTATAACTACATCTATGTCACTCTGAGGATTTACGTCTCCCCGAGCTATGCTTCCATGGACTATTGGGTTAAGAGAATATTTCTTTAATGCACACATTATATGGAGAGCACGTTGACGAAGAGCGCGTAATAGCCTCCAGTGTTCTTCGCTATACATCACTTCCCTTTCTTCGGACGGAAGTTGTACTTTCCTTCGAGTCATCGGGATTCTCCAGCGACTTTTCGAATCCTCTCCAAACACTCAAGCAGCCTTATCATTACCACAAGGTATTCTGAAAGCTTAGTGGTATCGGCTTCTTTTCTGATGAAGTCTGTGTACTCCTCTATTTTCTCATAAAGTACATCTTTAGTATACTCTAGAAGCAGATTCCTTTTTAATTCAGCTTCCTCTCGTTCATCCTTTACAATGAAAACACGACGCTTACATCTGGGACATATGACTTCTCCGCTTTTTAGCTTAAGCAAGGGAGTCTTGCAGGCAGGACAGTTTTCACTAAGCATCGTTGCCCCTGCTTTAAGTAGCTGAGCCATGTACTTTACGAGAAGATCTTCCTCCCTCCTTGCCATGAGGCCTCAAAATACACGTGCATCTAAGGTATTTAAGTCCTCTCTTAAGCAACAAGTATTTTAAGGCACGAACTGTATGAGTGAATGGGATATGTATTAAAGAGGTGAATTCTCAAGGCTGAGGATTCTCGCAAACCAATATCGGGAGGAGGTCGTAGGATTGGGCACGGATATCCTATTACAAAGAAAAGTGAAGCTTAAGGATAAGGTATTTGTGACGGGGTTTCACGGCGTGGGGTACGTCGGTTTCTTAGCGATTCAGCACCTAGTAAAGGCTCTAAACGCGGAGAAAATAGGCTTCATATTAACTGATAGCCTTCCTCCACTCGTGAGGATGGATGATAACTCGCTCGTGGCTCCCTACGAGCTTTATTCAAGTGGCCGTTTCATTTTCCTTCTAACTAACGTTCCACTAGCCCAAGATGCTATGAGGCCCTTCTGTGAAAACGTTGCTGAATGGGTTTCCGAAAACGGTCTGCGCGAAGCGATTCTCATAGGAGGACTTGATGTTAATACTAAGAAGGAGGGAGATGAAAGCCTCCTTCGAATAGCTGCTACGCGGAGGTACATTGCTGCAAACGTGCCTAAGGATCCGATGCTTGAAAGCGAGCTCTATATAGTGGGCCCCCTCGCCTACCTGCTCTTATTCTTCGAAATTTTAGATTTTCCCGCGATAGCCGTTCTGCCCTACGCGCACACGAATCTACCTGATCCTCGCGCTGCAAGTGTGGCTGTAAGATACTTTGCTGAACGTTATGGCCTAGACGTGAACATTAGTGAGCTGATGAAAAAGGCTGAGGAGTTTGAGAAGCAGCTCAAACAGATAGAGCATCTCGAGGAGAAGATCGAAAAGATCAGAGGGGCTGGGGGTCCCGGAACGTACTATATATAGCGAACTAAGCTTTATTTTGGAAGGTTAATGTATTTAGCTATAATGCTTAAAATAGCATAAAATGTTTCATCTTTGTGAAGCTCGTCGACATTTATATACAACAGCTCTATGGGAATTCCCATAGAGCTTGAAAGCCTTTTCAGCTTCCCTGTAAAGTATCCCTTAAGAAACTCTTCATTTACACAAGCGACAATAGCCTTGATGAAAGCTTGGTTCTTTAATAAGAATTCTCTTATGCATTTAGTGATGAAGTCTACGTTCTCCTTTGCTGTCTTTTGCGCCACTTCGTATTGTGAAAGGGGGTATATGTCGTCAATCGTAATGGGTATTAACCCGAAGTACCTAGTGTAAACTAATATTTCGACTGATTTGGTTAAACTCCTAAACTCTTGTAGAAGTCTTTTGAGGAACTTTGATATGGGACCAAACCTATGAAAGGGCTTTTCCTCGGTTTCGGGTAGCAGCAAGACAACTCTTTTATTAGTCAAGCGGTAGGAATCTCTAAGCCTTTTCACGTGCCTATAGACCTCTAATCTTCCTAACGAGTACGTGTCAGTGAAGAATATGCCCGTTACTTTACTGAAGGTTATGGGAGAGTGCTCTTCGAGGAAATCTACATGCTCTGAAATTGTTATTAGCGCGCTCTTTAGACTAGGGTGAGAACCGGCTCTCATCTCAACGAGGTTCCATAACTCTCCTTCTGTAATGGCCTGTTTAATGGTGTTCATTTCGGCGAGTATCACGTACAAGTTATGCTTTGCTAGAAGCTTCTCTCTTTCCCTAGCTGAGAGTTCTTTTAACTCCTCGACATCGTGCTTTGAACACACAGGGCACCTACACGGTAGATAACTTAGATCCTCGAAGCGGTATGTTCCCTGAGGGGTGAGGTATCTTCCGTCCTTCGCGTAGAGGGCATAAGAGGCGGAGTCGAAAAGGTCAACGCCCAGTGCAACCATGAGTGAGAAAATCATTGGATGTCCTGCTCCGAAGAGGTGTAGAGGCTTCGAGAGGGGGAGATGTCTCTTAGCAGTTAGGACTAGGCGTGCAAGCTCGCTAAATTTATAATGCTCCATTATTTGCGTAGGTCCACCCACTCCATAGAGGTCAAAGGGTAGCTTAGCGAGGGCTTTTGCGGAGTATTCTACTAAGTCGTAATTCCTCCCTCCCTGAACGGGGGCTAGGAGGAGCATTTTAGCCTCTCTTCTAAGAGCTAAGCTTCTCCTCGCCCTCCTTAAGGTTTCCTCTACTTCAAGAACTACTTGTTCCCTAGGCATGTAGTACCTTGTAGGGATGTCCAGGATAACTCCGATATCGGCGCCCAATTCCTCCTCATATCTCACAATGTCCTCGGGTTTCACGTCCACGTAGCCATATTCCATTAACTGATATGCTCCTGAATCGGTCATTATCGGCGTATTCACGCCCAGTATCTTGTGTACGCCTATCTGAGCTCCTACTTCGCGGTAATTTCTGTAAATGATAAACGCATTAGTCATTAGCAGTGGAAAACCCATTTCAGCGATCTCAGCTGGGCTCAGAACGTTTTTAATAGGGTTTATGACAGGAGCAAAGGCGGGAGTTTCAACTACACCGTGAGCGGTCTTAAGCCTGCCTATGCGACCTAGTACATCCTTATGCTTAACTTCAAAAAACGCTTCTTCTATTAACATTTTAATACTAAGCTCATGCAATGCCCTTTTCCTTCAAGAATTCATCGAACAGTCTTTTTATCCTCTCAGCCATGGGTCCTGTACCTTCAACACCATACTCGCTAACTCTAATTTTGTCCATTACGATTATTACACGTGCATCATCAATATATTTTACCATTTTAGGGAAGTATTTCTCAAGTATTTCTGCAAATTCCCTTAAATCTAACAATGGTTGTTTGGTGTATATTTTACTTATAAAGTGTCCATAAATGATAAGTTTAGGGAATTCCTCTCCCTGAGTATCCTTTGCGTTTGCTAAGCAGATATCCTTGCTCGTGGTATCAAATCCTATTAAAGTGCCTGTATATGTCTCTCCTCTTACAGTAACTACCGTGACCTCCTTATCCAGTAGCGATTGAACCTCAACATTAAATCGCCTGGTAGCAGCAGTGAGACTCAAACCTCTACAACCTCTTTCAACTGGTTATGAGTAAATATAGCGATAAGATTTAAATTTTCCGTGTAGGTAGTTTTGAAGAGTATTAGCGTTGTGAGAGTTGATGCACTGTGATATTTAAGGAGCCTTTTAGAGTTGAGCGCGTAGAGGAATCGCCGTTACCTAGGGTGCTCGTATTCCACTTACGTAACGAGGAGGGAGATATAGAGGTTCAATTAGACTTGGTGGATAAGCTCTTTGAAGACCTAGGCGAGGAATGGGAGCGTGGAGATACCCTCATTCTCCGCCTTGAAACCGAAGAGTCCACTCAGCATGATGAAAAGGAAATATATGCTGTAGGGAAAATGTACCACGCCGAAGAAGAGGCGGGAGTTAAGAAGTACTTTTTCTCGATAGGAGGTTTACAGCTGATCTTTAAGGCCACTCGGAAAATACCCGAACTTGAGGAACTCTGGAGGGGAGCGAATAAAAAGGTCTATATCTCCGTGATGCGTAAAAGAACCTAGTGATTGCATGCTGTCTCACAGTCAAATTATAAAACTTAACAAGTGGGCTAAAAACGTAAACGGAAGGATAGTTTTTCGCTTTAAGAAATACCCCTATGCATTGGTCCTCGACGGAGTTATACACGCGGAGGATTTTGAAGGCAAGGCAGTGTCGTGGTCTCAGGCCTTCGGACCCCAAGTACCAAGCGACGTTTTACTCTCCTATAAGCTGAAGGAAATAGAAATTAGAATGCCAGGAAAGGAGCTAGTATTCAAGACTTTCAAGGAGTTTAAGGAATTCTTTGCGAAAGTGCTAGAAGCTTAGGCTGGTCGCAGTAGAAGGGCTCATGGGCCCGGTGGGATTCGAACCCACGACCTCTCGGTTATCAGCCGAGCGCTCCACCAGGCTGAGCTACGGGCCCCCTGTTTTGAATATTAAATCTGGAGGATTATATAAGGCTTGCTTTAGGGCCGAGTCTCTAATACTCAGCTTGCTAAAGCCCTAGCATTGCGCTTTCAGGTATTATGCACGGGAGGGAACGAGACGATTTTTGAATAAACATTCGAAGAGTAAACCATATAAGGAGGGTTAGACACATAGGTAATTGGACCCGCAACCTCCGGCGGCCCAGCTCGAAAGAGGGCTGTACGCCTATAGATGAGGAGCTGGCCTCCGGTTGCGGGAACAGCTCTATTTCAAGCTCATAGTGCGGACCCAACCAACCCCGCCGCTCTGGCGGGCGCGTTGGGTCTAAGGTGGGTTCATATGCCGCTCAGTCGGAACCACGTGGCTTAAGACAGTAGTCTAGGCCGCGACAAAAAGGCCTTGCGGTCGAACTCCGGTTGATCCTGCCGGACCCGACTGCTATCGGGGTGGGGCTAAGCCATGCAAGTCGTGGGCCCCAGGCTATGGTGGGGCCCGGCGTACGGCTCAGTAGCACGTGGCTAACCTACCCTCGGGAGGGGGACAACCCCTTGGGAAACTGGGGCTAATACCCCATAGGGGAGAGCCCCTGGAATGGGCTCTTCCCGAAAGGGATGTAGCGCCATGCCCGCTGCATCCGCCCGAGGATGGGGCTGCGGCCCATCAGGTAGTTGGCGGGGTAACGGCCCGCCAAGCCTATAACGGGTGGGGGCCGTGAGAGCGGGAGCCCCGAGATGGGCACTGAGACAAGGGCCCAGGC
>QMSC01000046.1 GCA_003649515.1 Thermoprotei archaeon
TAACTCAATTTTACGAGCATGTTTTGAGGGAAGGGTACCAATATACTCGCCGGGGGTTGTGGATTCGGCTTTTGGAACGGCCCTTTTTACATTTAGAGAAGTGCTAAGAACGAGGGGTAAGAACCTTGTGCTTGATGTGCTCAAGGATATGAAGGAACTATCAGAAATAGTGCATGTGTCAAAGGAATTGGGCGGACTAATATTAGGTGGGGGAATAAGTAAGCATCATTTAATATGGTGGTCGCAGTTTAAGGGTGGTCTTAAATACGCTATTTACATTACCACGGCGATTGAATGGGATGGAAGCTTGAGCGGCGCTAGAACACGTGAGGCAATATCCTGGGGTAAAGTGCACCCAAAAGCTAAGCATGTGACCGTTTACGGAGATGCAACCGTGCTTTTTCCTCTTTTCTTGGCTTTCCTTTATGCTAAGATAGGCAGGAGAAGTAGAAGTGTTAAAGTCTGAGCTACAGCGGTCCTGTATTCCTGGACGAGGAAATGTACACGATTCATTTAACGATGGGTGAATAGTTTCTCTCAAATATTTTATCTTCCAGAGCTCTTCTCTCTTCTTAGAAGCTTAATATCATCGCTAAATGAAGAAGATATAAGAACGTGAAGCCCCCTATTGGCTGGTTTCATATACTACTTTCCATTCGCCTTTCGGTTTTAGGAACTCGATTCTCTTGCGTATGGTTTCAAGCTCGCGTTCTAATCCTCTAATTTTCTTTTCCAGCTCCTTTAACTTCTCCTCCTCTTGCTTTCGCTTCTCGGAGATATTCGATAGAAGGACTTCTAATCGAGCATATAACATGTAATCCCGCGTAGAGCTTAATTTCTCGTACACCTTGTCCTCTTTCTCTTTGAGTTTCTTTAACTCCTCTAGAAGTCTTTCTCTCTCAATCTTTAGCTTCTGATACAGGTCAGATAGCTCTTTCTCTTTCTTTTGCAATACTTCTAAATTAAGCCCTTCCATCAGTCTTCCTCCTTCGTCTTTTCTTCAAAAGTATGCTTTAAGTTTTATGGTAAGCTGCAACTTAATGCTCGATTTTTAGGATGATTTTTATATGCATGTTACCCTAAAATAGGATGGAGGACCAGGTATCATGTCCGGTTTTGAGGATCCTTTACAGGCGATTGTAGAGCTGAAAAAGCAAATAGACGAGATGTTCAACAACATTTTGGCCAGCTTTCCTAGAACCTTCGAAGTCGCAGGATTCTATGAACCTCCCTACGACTTAGAGGAGGCTGAAAACGAGTTCATTATACGAGTGGATCTGCCTGGATTTAGTAGGGACGAGATAAAAGTTAAGGTTTCTGAAGACTCCGTGGAAATAAAAGCTGAGAAGAGTGAGGAGTGGAAAAGCGAGGAACGCAACAGAAAGTATGTCGTTAAACAGAGGATTTACGAGAGTTACCATCGAGTTATTAAGCTACCCGAGAAAATAGACACAGATCCAAGTAAGATAAAGGCGATCCTCGATAACGGAGTCCTCGAATTAAGATTGCCCAAGGCTGGTTATAGAAGAGAAGTAGAGCTGACCATAGAGTAGCTAGCTCACTAATCCGGGCTCAGAGTAGAATACCCTAGTAGTTATTAGGGCCTACTTTAGTAGTCTCTGATAGCCTATCTTTCATCTCGTGAAACTTGTTTTAATATTTGATGACTGAATAGTCTAGGTTTTGTAAAGCTGAGAAAGGATTTCTCATAAGCGGTGACGTCGTAGCTCACGAACGTGAACTTGACCTTGGTCTTAGAGGTACGGCTAAACAGCTATCAGCGTAGTGGGCAGTTAGTGCAAAAATATTTAATTGATAGGACTAGATAATCCTTAGTCCATCTGGGAGCGCCTATGAGGGACTTCAAACCGGCGATAAAGGAGAAAATTTGGGATCCGAGCAAAGAGCTGGAGCTAATGAGGCTCTGGGAAAAGGAAGGGCTACACGCATTTGATTACAGTGACGAAAAATCCCCTGTCTTCGTCATAGATACTCCACCGCCCTACCCTTCGGGTAGGTGGCATATAGGCGCTGTGGCACATTACACGCAAATAGATATGATAGCAAGAGCCTATCGAATGCTGGGATACAACGTACTAGTACCTTTCTATACTGATAGAAATGGGCTTCCTGTAGAGGTTCAAGTAGAGAAAACGTATAACATAAATCCTAGAGATTACCCTCGAGAGGAGTTTCTCAAGCTATGTAAAGAGTTTCTGAACAAAGTGGAGGCGGAACTCATTGAAATCGTCAAGCGTTTTGGTATGAGCTTCGAGATCTGGAAGGATGGTACGGATAGCCCAGTATACCGAAGCATAACCCAGGCAACTTTCATAGAACTTTATAAAAAGGGCTTAATATACGAGGCTGAAAGGCCTGTAAACTATTGTCCAAGGTGTAAGACGACTCTCGCTGAAGCAGAGCTCGAAATAAGGGAGGAGGACGCTTGGCTCTACTACATTAAGTTCAGAGTTCATGAAACAGGTGAGGAGGTAGTTATCGCTACAACGCGCCCCGAGCTACTCTGCGTGTGCAACTTAGTAATATTCAATCCAGCAGATGAGAGATACAATCACTTGGAAGGGAAACATGCTGTGGTACCGCTGTATAATCATCACGTGAAGATAATACCACATCCATATGCAAGGATGGACTTTGGAACGGGCTTAGTAATGATGTGTTCCTTTGGTGATAAGAACGATGTTATGATTCACCGAGAGCTCCAAATACCATTCAAGGTCGCGATCACGCAGGATGGAAGGATGAATGAACTAGCAGGACCCTACAAAGGATTGAGTGTTGTTGAGGCTCGGAGAAAAATAGTTGAAGACTTAGAGAAGCAAGGATTAATAGTTAAAAAGGAAAAGATAAGGCATGAGATACCGGTATGTTGGCGCTGTAAAACTCCTATAGAATACATTTTAATGAAGGAATACTACTTAAAGCAGCTTGACTTCAGAGAGGAAGTCCTGGAAATAGTAGATAAAATAAAGTTCTATCCGCCAGAACACAAGCAACTACTATTGGATTGGATTAACTCGGTAACTACTGACTGGCCGATTAGCAGGGAGAGGTTCTACGGTACGGAGATCCCTATTTGGTATTGTAAGAAATGTGGACATCCACACCTGCCTAAGCCTGGAAGGTATTATGTACCATGGCGCGAAAACCCCTTTGAGAAGTGTGAAAAGTGTGGATGTAAGGAGTTAGTAGGCGAGACAAGGGTCTTTGATACATGGATGGACTCTAGTATAACAGCATTATATGTCTCAGGGTACATGCGCAATGAAAAGCTCTTCAGAAGGGCTTTCCCGATAGCTCTAAGACCTCAAGGGAAGGATATAATACGCACATGGCTCTACTATACGCTTCTAAGAGTCTATCAGCTTACCCATAAACCAGCTTTTCAGTACGTCAGAATAACTGGCATGGGGTTGGATGAGAAGGGAGAGGCTATGCACAAATCAAAGGGCAATATAATTGATCCGATGCCAGTTGTAGAGAAGTATGGTGCAGATGCTGTTAGATTCTGGGCTGCGGGGGAAGTGAAGCTTGGGAGTGATTACCGTTTCTCGAAGCAGAGGCTAAAGGCTGGATTAGCCTATGCCATAAAGCTTTGGAACATTGCGAGATTTGTCTCGTCCTTCCCCCAGGTAGAGCTAAGCGAAGTTAAACTCCGGCCGCTAGATTTAATGATCCTTGGGAAACTGAATGACCTAATAGAGACCGTCACAAACGCTTACAGGGAGATGGATGTTTATACGCCCATTCATGAAGTATACCATTATACTTGGAGCATTTTTGCGGACCACTATATTGAAGCCGTAAAGGCGAGAGCCTATAACCGCGAAAACATTTTTGAGGAGGCTGAGCAGAAAGGAGCTTGGTTCACTCTCCACCACACATTGAAGTCGATACTCAAGTTACTAGCACCCATAATGCCGTTCATCACCGATGGCATATGGCGCATCCTTTATGGAGATGGAAGAAGCATACACATAGAGCGCTTCCCCAAACGAGTACCAGAGTTCGATACAGAGTATAAGGAGAGACTTAATCTCTTCATGAAGTTTAATAGTTGCATCTGGAACTACAAGAAATTGCAGAAAATATCCCTAAAGGATCCGTTAAATCGCAGAGTTTACGCTCCGTCTGAGCTTAAGGACTTCAAACTCGATCTCGAACTAATGCATAAAATACCTGAGATACGTTTTGAGGAGCCTCCCGCTGACGTAAGCGTTAGAAAGTTGGAAGAGAAAATATTTGTTGAAGAATAGGTCTTTAGTTAAGGAAGTTTAAATGGAGGAAGCCCTTAATCTTCTTAGACCTGAGATAAGGACAGCCTTAGTGGAGAAAGGCATCACGGAACTGACAGGTCCTCAGAAAGAGGCGATTCCTTTAATCCTCTCAGGAGATAACGTCCTCATAGTCGCGCCCACCGGAAGCGGAAAGACTGAGGCTGCCATTCTTCCAATATTCAACATGCTACTCAACTTAAAGGATAAAGGCGAGTTTGAAGTTGGAATTAAAGTTCTATACATCACCCCACTGCGTGCATTGAATAGGGACCTTCTGGATAGGATCACTTACTGGGCCGATAGGTTAGGCTTTACCGTAGCTGTAAGGCATGGAGATACTGAGCAAAGGGAGAGGACTAAGCAGAGCCTTAGGCCGCCGGATATTTTAATAACTACACCTGAAACCCTTCAGGCGATACTTTCAGGAAGGATTCTTAGAAGCTATTTGAAAGCACTACGTTGGGTCATAGTGGACGAGGTACATGAAATAGCCGAGGATAAACGGGGATCACAGCTCAGCCTAGCTCTTGAAAGGCTCAGGTACATTATTCAAAGAGAGTTTCAGATCGTGGGCCTATCAGCTACCATAGGAACCCCGGAGAGGGCGGCAGAATTTTTGGTTGGTGTAGGAAGGCCCGTTAGGATAGTTCACTTAGGTGTCGAGCGTAAGATGAAATTGAAGGTGATATTTCCAGAGCCCACCGCGCTTGATTTGGAGTTAGCTAGCAAAATCTACGTTCGACCTGAGGTTGCTGCGCGACTCAGACTTGTAAAGGAGTTTGTTGAAAGGTATCGGGCAGCACTAATCTTTACGAATACGCGAGCTACAGCTGAAGTTCTAGCTTCGAGATTTAAACTATGGATTCCAAACTTTCCTTTAGGAATTCACCACGGTTCACTATCAAAGCTTAGTAGGGAGAAAGCTGAAAAGGACTTAAAGAGTGGAGAGCTAAAGGCTCTGGTTTGTACATCTTCTCTCGAACTTGGAATAGATATAGGAAGCGTAGATATCGTCATACAGTATATGTCTCCAAGACAGGTGACACATTTAGTTCAGCGTGTAGGTAGATCGGGACATAAGATAGGCAGGGTTGCAAGAGGGGTGATCATAACAGCTGACGAAGATGATACTCTTGAGGCTACGGTGATAGCCCGCAGAGCACTGAAGGGTCTTCTCGAACCCCTTCGTATACCGTCAAAACCTCTCGATGTTCTCTGCCATCAAATTGCAGCACTCTTTCAACTAAGGCGAAGGTGGACCATAGATGAGATATTTAATTTATATTCACGAGCTTATCCTTACAGAGACTTAACGAGAGAGGAGCTAATTAAGGTCTTAGAGTACATGCATGAACGCTATCCTAGACTCGCCTGGGTAAGCTTTGAGGACGGTGTAGTGTTGAAGCCCAGACGTGTGAGGGGAGTTTATGAGTATTTCTTTGACCATCTATCGATGATTCCCGAGGAGAAGCAATACATTGTCATTAACGTGGCGGATAACAATCCTGTAGGAGTGCTAGATGAGCCCTTTATTGCAGAATATGGAGAGAGGGGTGTAAAATTTGTCTTTAGGGGAAGTCTCTGGCGCATTAAGGATATAATTGGCGATAAGGTTTACGTCGAGTCAATAAGTGATCCCACCGGTGCGGTTCCCTCATGGGTAGGCGAAGAAATTCCCGTACCCTTTGAGGTCGCCCAAGAGGTAGGAGCGATAAAGAGACTCGTAGTTACTATGCTCGAGAAGGGTTGTAGTCTCAGAGAGATAGCCAGCAAGCTAGCTAGGAAATACTCGGTTGAAGAAGGTGATCTAAGGAGAGTTCTCTCCCCCTTTATCGAACATGTAAGTAAGGGCTTTGTAATGCCTACAGATAAACTCATACTCGCTGAAATATTAGAAAACCGCAGGATCCTTCTGTACACGCACATCGGGAGTCTGGGCAATCGTGCGCTAGGAAGAATAATTGCAGAGAAAATAGCTGAAAGGGTGGGGGTGGGGGTTGGAGTACAACAGGATCCATATGTAATATTTCTTGAGTTAGCTGAACCTATCAAGGATATCGGACGAATACTGCGTGAAATCATAGAAAGTCTGCCCAATGAGGACCTGAGGAGGCTACTTCGAGAGAAAGCGAAGAAGTTCGGACTTTTTAAGCGCAGGTTAATTCATGTAGCGAGACGTTTTGGAGCGTTAAGAAAGGGGGTAGACTACAGTAGTATCTCCATGAGAAAGCTTGTTGAACTTTTTGAGGGTACTGTAATTTTTGAGGAGGCGTTGAAGGAATTTTTCACAAAGGATGTTGACTTAGACTCCGTTAGGACTATTTTAAACGATTTAAGAGAGGGTCGCAGGAAGTTGGTCATAGTTTTGCTGAAATCTCCCTCGCCACTGGCAAATTTAGCCTTTACTAAAATTTCGATGAAAACGGAGATAATACCTCCTGAGAGGTTGAGCAAAATTATAATTGAAACTACTAAAGCCAGGCTTCTTAGCGAAGTTTTCACTGCTACGTGCATTGAGTGTAAAAAGTGGGTTGGTTTAGCTAAAATAGACGACCTGTTGGAGAGCATTCAATGCCCGCTTTGTGGCTCAAAGAGGATAGGGCTTGTGAGGGAAGATGAAAGGATTGTAAAAAGGCTTATGCAGAAGAATTTTGATGCTAGGTCTAGGAGGGACGAAAGAGTAGTTAACGCGATATTCTTAACTGCGGACCTCATAGAGAAATATGGATGGAAAGCGTTGCTAGCAATAGCCTCGCGTATATCTCCATTAGGTAGGGTCAAGCGTTTTCTCGAAGACCTAAAGGACGCGAGCGAGATCAACGAAGTAGTCGAGGAGATAGTTAAGGAGGAGAAAAGGTGTTTAAGAGCGAGGTACTGGTAGCGTCATGTTTTCTCGTGTAGGTGTAGGTGGAACATTTTCACTACTACATAAGGGGCACAAAGTACTTATCGCAACGGCCTTTAAATGCGCTAAAGAAGTTGTCATAGGATTATCCTCGGACATTCTCGTTAAAAGTCTTAGAAAGCAGCACTTCGTACCTAACTATGAAGTAAGGTTTAAAATATTATATAATTTCTTGAAGACTCAAGGCTACCTCAGTAAAGCACTGATCGTACCTCTGCTTGATCCCTATGGTCCAGCCATTGATGATCGAAGAATGGACGCTATAGTGGTCAGCGAGGAAGGCTATAAGCGTGCCTTAGAGATAAATTCACTTAGGAGGAAACATGGTTTAGAAGAACTTCACATAATAGTGGTAAGAATGGTTCTAGCTGAGGATGGAAAACCTATAAATTGCACTAGGATCATGCGTGGCGAAATAGATGTAGAGGGAAGGGTTATCCGTAAAGAGACGCTATGAGTTTTTCTAGATCCTTGCCCTCTATTTTAAATCCTCTACTGGCAAGAGAGCACTTTACTCTCAGTACGGCATCCTCGAATCCAAGCATCCCTTCTTCGAGAGGGCTTTTAGTATGGAAGTTCTTAAGCTTCACAGGCGTATTCTGGAATAGTGTAACCGAACACATGCCTACCCAGCTCGAGTAGAGACCACTATACTGAATTGAGGAGAAGTCTCCAACGAGTACAGGTCTATTTGAGAGCATTCTTTGGGAAGAAATACGTGGACTAGATAGGGTTGCATGTGAGATATCTACGAAGTCACCTGTGATCGCTCGAATAAGGGTGCTTGACCTTATCGTAGAGAAATCCCCTACAATACTTCGTCTTATAATACTATTCTTAACAGATACTTTAAATCCCAAGGATGAGCCCTCGATAACAGAATCTTCTATCTTGCATGACTCGCGTATGAAGAGAGGGCCTCTTAAAACACAGGTTCCCTTAATTTCGACTTCCTCCTCGACTACTATAGGGCCCTCACTTTCATCCAATACTATTTCGTCGCTTACTTCCTCCTTTAAAAATCCCAGAGAGGATTTAAGGAGCGGTGGTTTGAGGCCTGTTAGTTCTCTCTCTCCTTTTAAGAGGTACTCCCTATCACTAATAATTTCTCCTATTAAATCTCTAAAAGGCATTAAGAGTTCTATGTGAAGGGGCTTCCTTAGGAGGTTCAGTAAGTGTACGGCTAGAGGCCTATCCAGTTTTATTAGGACTATATCGTAGTAGGATGAGAGTATAATTTGGTTTCCACGCAAGTTCAACAAGTTTTTGATCAGCTCACTGGGAAAGTTTGAGGGCTTTAGCCTAGCGTTCAGTATTACTAGCCCATCGATTTCACGAGGATTAACTAATACCTCTTTAACCCCTTTCTCCTTCAGAAACTTTTCATAAAAGGGCAAGTATATACTCTTGAATACGCGTTCAACTTCTGATGTCATGAAAAAGACAACGATGTCGGGCTTTATACTATGTAGAGTAGCTTCTACAAGACTTAAGCCCTCAAGATTGCAACAGTAGAGCGGTTTCAATAGACCATAAAACCTGAACAGTTTGGTTTCTACATCCTCGAAGAATCCTATAGCTTCACTCAAACCTTTCCAACTCCAGCCTTACTTTAATAGAATGTTACGCCGGGGGTGGGATTCGAACCCACGCGCCCCAGAGGGGCATTGGGTACCTCGTCTAGCCCCTTATTTTCGAGGATCTCGAGCCCAACCCCTTAGTCCGCTCGGGCACCCCGGCTTCATGAA
>QMSC01000047.1 GCA_003649515.1 Thermoprotei archaeon
TTCAAAGCGCTGAGAACAATGCCTACATAGAATCCTCCCCTATAACCGGTTTTGGTCTTCATCTCGCTTTTTCCCCTCCACATTTTAATTGCGCCGATTAGCTCGAGTGTAGAGTAAATTAGCAAACTTATGCCCCCGAGCAGGGCTATAAGCTTCCTATTTTCCTCTATTGCTACCGTGCTTGAAAGCCCTATAGCTAGAAGTATTACGAGCGGCAATTCTACAGCGGTGTGTCCTAAAGCAGCGAAGAAGCCGCTAATCCACCCCCTCTTAGCCCCTTCAGAGAATGTGGCTATCGATAGAGGCCCAGGACTTAAGGCTCCTGAGGATGTAATGAACACCACTTCTGCTATAAAAGAGTATACGTCCATATCTATTTACCAATTTAAAGGCTTAGATTAACCTTACGACATGAACGCTAGCACTCCATTAGCACAAGCTAGTTCGATGGTTGTCCTTATAGGCTTTTTATGACTGCCTAATAGCTAGTCTGCAGGCATGGAAGCTCGGATAAACACCTAACTATTATAAGTTGCTCCTGGATAACTATCCACGGGCTATGATTAACATTCTATATATTGCTCCAAAGCTTAAGGTGTACTATGAAATCTTAGCACGGGAACTAAGAGAGCTTTTTGTCCGTGGGATATACCGTCAAACGTACTTACCTCTTCCACGAGGTCTTGAAGCTGAGCTCGTTAGATACGTCCTTAAGAAAGACTTCAAGGGATTTATACTGTCTATTCTGGACCTCCTAGAGCTACCCGAAGTATACTACAAGTCATTTCATTATCTAAAACCTCTGTTTAAAGCCCTAGAAAACCTCGCTAGTAGGATGGAAGAACTAGAAGTCTACTGCTACCTCGACCCCTCTAGTGAGCGAATGAGATTGCTAACTTCAAGTGAAGTTGTTGCACTAATAGCTCGAACAATGTTCTTAGAGGAAGTCCCCTTAAAGGAATGGAAAAAGCTTCTAGAATCCCATAAGAGAGTAATTACTGAAAACGAACTCCGCTATATCGTCAGGAATATCGAAACACCCTTCATTATAATTACAGGGTTTGAGGGAAGGCTTCTAAAGAAGCTTCTATTAGAGCATGGTTTTAAAACATCGCTGAAGTATGTGGCTCCCTACATATTCACTCCTTTAGAGCAACTTATACGAATAGCAAGTAGTAGAAGCTTAAGTAATCAGGAAATTAAAGAGCTAGTGTTAGGGCATTGCAGGTACATCAAGGAGTATATATTACCGTGTAAGGATGTCGATGAGGCGTACCTTAAATGGATTTCGGAAATAAAGTGGTATCCCTATAATGTTGTCCGCTCCAGGATTCTCAGAAAGCAAGGTGAAATACTTTCATGAGACTCAGACATTAAACTTTAATACGCAGCTCTCAAACACCTACTTTGTGGAAAACCTTGAGCCCAGGGCTTCATAGAGCTCTTAGAACGGAAAGAAAGCTCATGGAGTACTCTAAGTGGGATTTGGATAGCCTACCAATTCAATGCGTCTGGCATAAAGGGAGAAGAGTCCCATTACTCAAAACCCTCTTCTCGACTATATGTAAGAACCAATGTAGGTATTGCGCCCTTCGCAAAGACCGCAACGTTGAAAGATTATCGTGGACCCCGGAAAAGCTCGTAAATACGACCTTAAAGCTTTGGAGAAAAGGTCTAATTACAGGACTGTTCCTATCTTCAGGAATGTTCTCCGATCCTGAAGTAGTTGTTGAAAAACAGGTTGAAGTAGCCTATGTCTTACGCCGAAGAGGTTTTACGGGCTATATAAATCTAAGGTTAATGCCTGGAACTCCTAAATGGCTTGTATGGGAAGCCGTAAAAGTAGCAGATAGAGTTGGTGTTAACGTGGAGGCCCCTGATCCCTCGTTCTTCTATGAAATAGCGCCCGATAAGGGGAGCTTTAGACATGATATACTGGGGGTACTTGAGCATGCCTCTAGGGCCTGGAAATTTATGGGAAAGAGGAAAGTCCTTAAAGCTGGAATTGCTACACAAATGATTGTGGGTCTAGCGGAAACTGATAGGGACTGCATTCTAACAACCTTTAGGCTCATAAGGAACTTGGACGTAACCCGAGTATACTACAGCCCGTTCCAACCCATTAAAAACACACCGCTAGAAAATCGGTCTCCCTGCCCAATCTCGAGAGCACAAAGGCTATACCAGGCGTTCTTCCTCCTACGAGACTATTTCTTCAGCTTGAAGGACTTAGAAAGCCTTCTAGACAGTAAGGGAATGTTGCCCGTAACTGATAACATTAAGGAAGCCTATGCCAAGCTTAACCCCCACCTGTATCCGATAGACGTAAACACAGCTAGTTATAGGGAGCTCCTCAAAATACCTACAGTGGGTCCTCGAGGAGCCCTGAAAATAATGCAGGTGAGGAAGGAGAGAAAGCTTAGAGCTGAGGACTTAAAGGTTTTATTGGGAAAGAAGAACTTCAAAAGAGCCGTTAGGTATATCGCGTTTTAGGACGCTTAACCTGCTTGGTCATGCACTCCCTATGCTTATAGTAGTGTTCGAAGCCCTCAATAGTATATCGCCCAGCTTCTGGGCATTCCTCTAAGTACTTTAAGAATAGTAGCATGTTGTTAAGAGTTATCTCGTTAACTCCATGCTCCATATAGCAGGCGTCCTCCTCAGCTACGTCCTCGGAGACCTTTAACACCTTTATTAAAAACTCCTTTAGAGCAATATGTCTCGAATATATCCTACTAGCTATCTCCTTGCCCTTTTCGGTTAGCCTGAGGATCTCCCTCTTCTCGTACTCCACTAACCCCTTCTCCGCAAGTCTATCGAGGAACTCGACGACGCTTGGAGGTTTCACGCGGAGCCTTTTCGCAATATCTATGATCCTTACGTAACCCTTCCCCCTCTCGAGAATGTATATTACTTCTAGGTATTCCTGTTCCCTTTTAGAGAGGACACAATTTGTAATGCTGCCCCCCTCCAGCTTACTGGTCTATATAGTATTCTTAACTTATATTTGTTTTTCAAATTTAGGGTTACTTAATAGGAAATAATTCTTAATAAGTCATTTACATTGATCTCTAAACATACTGTCGGTAGATTTATTTCAAATGCCATAAGCACTTCAGGATGAATTTCGCCAAGAATCCCTATACTGTTATTATCCACTATAATGCTGGCAGTTCTGCCGGGTATGAAACTCGGATGTTCGCTCTCCCTCAGAGTATAGGCTACATTTAGAGCCTTCATAATGGCCTTAATCACTACTAAAATGTTCGTGAGGGTTTCTTCAGGAGAGATTATCAGGCATGCTAAGTGCCTTTCCGTTCTCGTCTTATTCTCCTCCCTTTCGTCGACTATTACCACATCCCCTATTTCAAATAGCTTCAATGGATAACCTAGCTTGAGGTTAAGGGATGCTGTTTCGAGAAGTCCCGGTATCAACCAATTTCTCACAGCTGTATACTTCTCCATTTTTGGATTCTCAACTTCGATAACCCTCTGCTCCTTGAGCCTCATTCTCGTCACTAGGACATCAGGATTGCTCATCATGTAGTTAGATACTTCGAAGAATCCTAGGCCTATCAAAATATCCCTCAGCTTCCTAGAAATCTTCTCAATTGGGTGTACGCTCCCGGGATGAGATGTTGGTATTGGTTCAGGACCTATGTTTTCATAGCCATAAGCCATTGCCACATCCTCTGCTAGGTCAACTTGGTGAAGTATATCGAGCCTGTAGGGCGCTACTTGGACTTTAAGTACATCGTTAACTGGTTCTGCTTCGTGCCTCATTCTCCTAAGCAAAGACCTTATATCGTCAATCCCCAACTTTATGCCGACTAGCCTTTCAACTAGATTGGGGTCGAAGAGCATTTCTTGCGCGCTTAGATCTGGAGATACGACCTCCCTGCCATCCTCAAACGTAACCTTAACTAGCTCTATCACCTCGGGTTTGCCTCTCTCAGCGACGCTAGTAACGATCACCTTAAGCACGTTCATCACGGCATTTAAATCCACGCCCGTCACGTCTATGAAAACTTCTCGAGTATTTTCCGTCACCTTAGTATCCTCACTGTTTATTATTGGAGGAAATGATAGCACCGTTCCCTCCGAGTCTATTAGTAAGGGATATTTATCGTGACCGCGCACTAAGTGAGCATACATCCTCCCCTTCTCGGTTCGACTCAGGATCTCGTTTAATGTCATCGGTTCGGTTTCGCCGAGTGGTACGAAACTTATCTCTTCAGGCTTCACTGCAATATACTTTATGGGGAACTTTACCGTGCTGAGGTCGTAGAGGCCTATTGAAACCTTACGCCTATCCCTACAATAGGTCGTGTGAAGCTTCTCCTGAAGGTTCATGATCTGCTTTAAGGCCTCTTCATCGAGGTCTAAGCCTCTTACTATCGCTCCAAGAACGTATGGTCTATAGGCGGGACCCCTAGCTGGCAGTTCCGTGCTAATGCCTTTAACGTTAAACTTTCTCAGTCCAACCTCAAGTTCTAATAAGCCTTTAAGGGCTCGAGCAAGGCCCTCCGCCGAGAAAAGGTCCGGTCTATCGTGAGTTGCCTCATACTCTATTTCATCTCCTACAATGCCCTCTATTTCACACTTTAGCGCTGGGAGGTATTGGGAGATCTCCTCCTCGCTTAGGCTCTTCCCTACAAGCTTCTCCAGGTCCCTCCAGTTAACTTGTATTACTGGCATGTCCCCCTACCTCCAGAGACTCCTTATTATCGGTACGGGCTTTTCCCTCAAGAAATCGATCCTCTGGGAGAAGAGATCCCTAATGTCATCTATTTCAAGCATGGCCATAGCTATCCTATCGATCCCGATGCCCCATGCAGCTACGTTACAGTTTTTTACTCCGAGGGGGTAGAGCACTTCAGGTCTGAACATTCCTCCAGGGAACACCTCTATCCAGCCAAGCTTGGGGTGCTTTATGAACCCTTCAACGCTGGGCTCTGTGAACGGGAAGTACGCTGGCTTGATCTTCACCCATCCAAGGCCTAGCTTCTTGGCGAATTCGTTGAAGAACCAGAGTAGATTGCGGAAGGTTACGCGTCGTCCCACTATTATGCCCTCAAGCTGGTAGAACTCCATTGAGTGTGTTGGGTCTAGGGTCTCAGGTCTAAACACTCTGTCAAGCGAGAAACACCTGTACTCGCCTTCGCCTCTCTCGTAGATAACTCTCATCGAGACAGCTGTCGTCTGTGTCCTCAGGATTAGCTTTAAGGCCTTCTCAGGGCTCCACTTATAACCCCACCCTTTAGATCCAGTGATCCAGCCATTCTCATGGGTTCGCTTAACCCTCTCCAGCAAATCCTTGTCCGAGACGCTACCCCTCTTCGGGAACTTGAGGTAAAAAGTGTCATGGATCTCCCTCGCAGGGTGATCTTGGGCTTGAAAGAGAGAGTCGAAGTTCCAGAATTCAAGCTCTACGTGTGGACCCTTAACTTCTTCAAAGCCCATTGAGGCTAAGATCTCCCTGATGTCGTCGAGCAGCTCCATGTAGGGGTGTTTACGCGATGGGTAAACCGTGGGCACATCCACCCTTAAGTCGAACTTCTTGAAGATAGCGCTCCTCCACTTCCCAGATACTATGAGCTCCGGCGTTAACCTAGTGACTACTATCCCTGATCTTATTTGTCCCCTTTCCAGCATCTCTAGGGCTTTATCCGTTAAGCCTACCTCAAGAATCGTCTTCTCCCGCAATTCAATTAACTTCCTTCTCCGGAAGAACTGGACGGTATCGTCAACTTGACTCAGCGTCGCATCCCTCAATTTCCTGAGACCTTCCCTCTCCGATCTTATCCTTGCTAAAATTCCCTCAATTTCCTCCTTGCTAGCTAGCTTAACTGAACCCCTCTCTATTCTGATAGCCCTAAGCCTAATTAGGTGATTTATGGCTATCTTAACCTCGTCAGTGCTTAGCTCCGCTCGCTCTCTAAAGCTCTGAGAGAAGATCGTGCTAAGTGGAACTTCCTCGCCGACCTCTAGAAGTTTTTTGAGGAGCCTTTCCTCAGGAAAGCCCTTTTTAACGAACTTCTCCCCCTCCTCGGTGAGCTTCGCCTTAATAATATACCTCTTAGAAGTCCTAATCAGCCCCTTAGCTTCAAGCTCTGCCAGATCCCTCATGAGAGCCGAAGGATCCGTGCCGAGCTGCCTTGACAGTTCGTTGACCTCTAGAACCTTTTTATCAGCTTTGCTGAGCACCTCTATTATCCTAAATTGCCTTTCAGGTAGAAGCAAATTTTCAGTCCCCTTTGGATCTAGTGAAATTGGCGCATCAGGGGCACCAGCTAACAATAACAGTAGAAATATATAAAATTGTTGAAAGTATGTCTAGCTGGGCTCTCGGTTACTCCCGTTTCCCCTCTACGTCCTCGAGGCTTACTTCTTCCTTCATTAAGCTCTCGAGCTGCCTCCTAACGTCCTCTCGCAGCTTCCTCATCTCCTCTAACTTCTTCTTAATGCCCTCAAGCCAGTCTTTGCAAGCTTCAATACCCTTGTGCGTGAAGAAAGCAACAGCCTCACTCCTACTTCGAAAAACGCCCGCGTTCACCAGTAAGTCTATAGTCTCTAGGTCCTCCCTAGCTACCCGTATTGAAGATATAACATTCGTAATCCTAAGTCTCGCAGGGGTGACGGCTTTAAACCCCTCGGAAATCTCGCTCATTGCCTCCTCAAACGTCTTGCTGAGCTCCTCTGCAACCTCCCTAAGCCTGAAATGCCTCTCTTTCCTGATCTGCCTTTCTAGCTGCTCTAGTTCCTTAATAAAACTTCTTAAGGAGAGCTTCCAGCTCGACAACAGCCTATTGAATTCGTGTTTATACTCAGTCGCAATTTTATGAAGGCTCATGCTAGCCTCCATTCTCTCCTCAGGGCTCAGCGAACTTAGTCTCTCCCTCGAAGCTCTGAGAGCCTCCCTAAAGGCCCTTAAGGCATCGGATGAGATAGAAAGCGTCGTACGCCGGACTCGTTCCCTCAAGCTACGGAGTTCGGATAGGATCTGTGAGACCTCCGCCTCCTCCTCCGCTTCGTCCGCTTCCTTTTTAAGGGTTTCCAAGCGTTTTTCTAGCTCCTCCTCCAGGCTTCTAACCCTCTTCTCCAAGTCCTCTATAACCTTCTCGAAGAGCTTACGAACCTCCTCCTCGAACACGATCTCACCTCTCTTACATTCTTACATGTAAGAATATATATTACCAGAATAAATACTTTACTCTCGATAATGTTTAAACGCCCGTTCATCAGACGATAAGCCTCCTTCCGAAACATTAAAGTTTCAGAAACGCCAACCTATACTCTTTTACGACTATGTATTATGTTCTGAGAACTTGTTGTACTCGTGAGGGATCTGCCGCTACTAGTATCCAGAACTAGAAGACCAAGAGATGAAGCTCACGCAAGGAACCGGAAAATCCATGGCCTTGTGATCTCCCATCCAAGACAACCTTCTAAACCTTCAACCACGTCTTTCTTACAATTCTCGAACCACCATAATGCAGGACTCATACCCAACTCTGGAGAGACTAATTAACCTTAACAAGAACTCCAACGACTTGAAGCCTGCATTCTGTAAGCACGCTTATAGCAGGATATCCTCTGGCACGATCGGCATGCCCTAACATTGGAGATGTGAACAAATGCTTATAATTAAAAAACGGTATTCCTATCTGCGGAAAAGTTGGGATCTATGAGATTGATCGTTGCCACAGCACTGATATCGATCGTTCTCCTAACACCTTGCTACAGCCTACCAGGATCTCCGCAGAGAAGGATGTTCGTGCTCCCACTGAAGTTCATAAGCGAGTACCAAGTAGTAGGTAAGGGAGTAGTTGTCGCTTTAGGTAGCTATACGTTTGAGACCGCCATTCCACCGGATGGGACTATCGTCCTGAGGCTCCCTTTACACAGGTACAGACCTAAAATAGAGCTAACCCTACAGGTAGCGGGACGGTGGTTCATAGAGCTCGAGCGTCAGGAAAAGCTCTATAAGGTCGTGTGGATGGATGGGCGTCGATTTTGGGTACACTATACACCGAGCGTACTTTACTGCTTGAGCTCTCAAAGGTTCCGTGAAGGAGTTTCATGCTACCTCCTATCAGTCCCCCTCTTTCCAACGAAACAGACAAAGGAGGGCGATACTACATACGTGTTCCTTAAGGAAATTGTCATACGCCTATATCCAGGTAACGTGACTAAGATTAGGAAATGGGACCTAGATCTGGGAAGCGACTATCTAGTCACGGTACTGACAGCTAATTGGATATACGTTAAGGGGGAGGAAGAAGCGGTATATCGTTTAGGGGAGGAGCTGAAGGCATCCATCGTGCTGAGGATCCTAACCACTTTCGGAAAGGCCTCGGCACTTGAAGAAGAAATTCTCTTCAGCATCTCAGTAAGCCCTGAGAAGGGATTCAGTGATGTGCGTTACGCCATGGCTGAAGAACTTTACAATTCGGTATCGTTGAACTACCGTAGATCGCTGGGAGTATTGCGAGAAGCTGGTTTCGGGGCGGAAATTTACGACTATAGGCTTGAAGCAATGGAGGAATTCTTTAGACTGGGGTTAGAGGCCTTAAAGGAGGGGCGAGCCGAGGTAGCCTCCGTACTCCTTAAAATGGCATTAGATAACTACATGTACCTAAGGAGGGACGTCAAGAGAATCGTGCTACAGAACTATTTCTACACGCCCTTCATCGTAGTTATCCTAGTGGTCTTTTCCGCAATTTTCTCCAAACTATTCCTTGAGAA
>QMSC01000048.1 GCA_003649515.1 Thermoprotei archaeon
ACTCCTAACACTCCATTCTCAAATATAGGCAAATGTGAATGTATTAATACTACATGTGAGCTACCTAATACCATGAAGATTTACATCATAACCGATCTGGAGGGCGTGGCAGGAATAGTTATAGAAGAGCAGACACGCCCTGGCGCTAAGTACTACGACGAAGCCCGATTGTTGTTGACAAGAGAGGTCAATGCAGCAGTTGAGGGAGCTTTAGACGGCGGTGCAGATGAAATCCTGGTAAATGACGGCCATAATGGAGGCTTTAACATAATGCTTGAGGAGCTACACGAAGAAGCGAAGCTAGTTCACGGCGTGCCTAGGACCTTCTCCCTAGTTGGGCTAGATAGAGGCGTAGATGTCGTTTTCCTAATAGGCTATCATGCCATGGCTGGAACTCCCCGGGCTGTGTTAGACCACACTATGTCGAGCCTAGCCATACACGACGTGTACTTAAATGGCGTTAAAGTGGGCGAAATAGGCCTCATGGCAGCTATTGCTGGCTACTATGACGTTCCAGTTGGACTAGTTACTGGCTGTGAGAAGGCATGTGAAGAGGCAAGAAAGCTACTCGGCGACGTGGAGTTCGTCGTTACGAAACGGGGTTATGGCAGAAACTATGCGATTACTCTCTCCCCCAAGAAGGCTAGAAAGCTTATCAGGGAAGCGTCTAAACGCGCTGTAACGAGAGCCAAGAAAGGAGAATTCAAGCCCTTTAGAGTAGAGAGCCCGGTGGAGCTTAAGATAGTCTACAATAAAACGGTGTTTGCAGATAGTTTTGAAGGCAAGCCTATGATTGAGCGATTGGATTCTAGAACCATATTGTGTAGAGGTGATGACCTCCTAAAGGTGCTGAGAGCAGTAGGGTTCTGCTAAGTGTGCTCATATAGCGCTACCCTTAGTTTCCCCTAAGGGTTCTTTTGAATAGTTAATAGAGTGTAGCGTAAACGCGAATGCATGCTTTAAATATGATATATTTAGGTCTACCTAAATATAGTGATGTGCAAAAATGGCAAAAAGTTTAAATGCTTTCGATACTTAATTCATTCGGTACCAAACATGAATTCAGTCAAAATATTCCTCTGGCAATTATTAACAAACAAAACCGTATGGAAAATACTAATTGCCATACTCCTGCTCACAATAGTACCAGAAATCGCTATGGCTGCAGATGAACCCTCAGGACTCCCTGACCCTGATCTCGACCCTCTATAGAAGAAACACCACAATATGTCGAGCAAATATAAAAGCTAGTGAAGCTAACTGAGGAGAAAAATAGTTAAGCTAGCTAGGTGACTATATGAATAGTATGTTAAAAGCAAACGAATGGAAAGTTTTAAGAGCTGCTTCAGAAAGTTTAACAATAGGTGACATAGTTAGAAAAACCGGTTTAAAATACTATACAGTCTCAAGAATAATTAGAAGATTGAGACAGAAAATCAAGATTGGATTTGAACCTCTCTACCTAAAGATGGGATTGCTTCCAATAGCTTTAATAACCTCAAAATTGCAAGGTGAACCACCCCCGTTCACACGAGCTACGCGAAAGTTGCGCGGTAAAAAAGGTGAGTTTGTACTTTTAACAGCTGTACCTCCTCAAAAATACATAGAAGACTTCCTCACACTTATACCTGGCAGAATTGAATATATTGTGAGAGGATTTAGACGACTCTTCTGGACGCCCAATGCAAAGTTAACACTTTATGTTAAAGAAAAAGGCTGCCTTGAACCAAAAATTAGGGAATTATCTAACATTATTCGGGAACAAAGCTATACAATAAACATAGACTCTAGAGACCTTGATCTACCCATAGAAATAGATGAAATAGACCTTATTCCCATATGGTTTAAGCAAACGTACGCTTTCTTGAGCCTTAGAGAAATTTCCAGGCTTACAAGAAAATATTTAAGGAGAGTTATTTCGCATCAACTACTTTCATACCACTTTAGAAAACACGTCAGAAAACTATGGGCAGGAAACTACATCGGTATATATCTCGATGTTAGAGATTACCCATTCAAAGTGCTTCTATTAGAAGGCCGAGATGCTCCCCGATTTGCCAAGGCCTTAATAGAACTTCCCTACTTTTACAGGGCATACATAGAAGAAGATAGAGCTTTAGTTACTGGACAACCCACAGAAGCTGTTGAGACGGCATTAAAAGATATCATTAAGGATCTTGATGTAGATTTACCGTTCGGAGAGTTAATAATGGATCCAAGCTTATCGAAGAAGGTACCGCCTTATATTCAGTACTTTAAAAACGGTGAGTGGATACTGCCTATTGAAAAGCCCATTACAACAAAATAGTGCATCGCTAATTGGCCTAAATACCGAGTTGTTTCATAGTTCACATACTGCAATTATATTGCTGAAATCAATTTAGATTTCTAGAGTTGACATGAGGATACTCCCCGTTAAGAAACCTACCTCAGGCGGCATTATACTGTCCTATAAGTGTACCGGTGAGTGTAGGCACTGCATGTATGCCTGTTCTCCGAAGTGGAGCGACTATTGGATCCCCCTAACGGACCTTAAGGTAATTTTAGAAAAACTGGTGGAAGGGTTTTCAGATCACGATCTCGGAGGGATAATGGGCGTAAACGTGGGCCTTCACTTTACTGGGGGCGAACCTTTCCTCAACTATCCACTGCTACTCGAAGCCGTTAGGATCGCAAGCCGGCTAGGTTTTCCTTTAACGTTCGTTGAGACCAACTGTTCCTGGTGCATAAATGAGGATCTAGCTAGAAAGCATTTTCAAGAACTTAAGGAGGCAGGATTAGATGGAATGCTGGTGAGCGCTAATCCGTTCGTGGTTGAACACGTGCCGTTTGAAAACATTAGTAGGGCCCTGAGGATAGCCACCGAAGTGTTCGGGGCGAATAAAGTAATCGTGTACCATCCGCTGTTTTATGAAAGCCTTAAGAGCCTCGGAGTTAAGGGGAGGATAAGCTTTGAGGACTACTGGCGTGAAATGGTGGAGAGGAACTCGTATTTGTTAGCACTAAGCTTCAGTCCATCAATAGTGCTACCAATGGGCAGGCTACCTTACAGGCTTGGGCACTTATATAAAAGGATGCCCGCTAGAGCCTTCTTCAACGAGAACTGTTTAGCGGAGCTTACGAGACCCTGGCATATACACGTTGATTGCTACTGCAACTACATTCCAGGGTACTGTGCTGGGATATCCCTAGGGGACGCCAGAGAACTAGAATCAATTATAGCGGGAGTAGAGGTAGAAGATAGACCCATTCTCAAGGCCCTAGCGTCAAGCCTTAGAGAGCTATACGAGTTCGCTGTTAAGGAATACGGCTATAAGGAGGATAGATACGGCTACGTCTCGAAGTGCCATTTATGTGTGGATATAAGGAGGCACATTGTAGAGCGTACAAGGGAGTTTAAGGAGCTTAAACCAGAGGAGTTTTACCAACACCTTTAACGCGTACCTAACTCTCTTAGGTTAGTACCTTCTCCATGTTAGCCTCTGGGCCTAAAGCCCCCCTTCTTCCTAGAATGACAATACCTTACGGCAGAGAATACATAAAGTACATAAGTATTTATCTTAAGTTTGGTTTATGTTCAAGTAGTGACTTTACGATGTCACGAAAAGTCATCGTTATCAAACTTGGACTTAAGACCGCTCTCGGAATAACCGCTCTGGCGGCTTTACTACTCTTCCTAGCAATTTTGCAGATAAGCATATCCTTGAAACACCACCGTGATATTGGAATGGGCTTAATGGGATTTCTTTTAGCGAGCTTAGGATTAGCTGTTCTCCACGAATGCATACACATAGTTACGATGAGAGCTTTGGGAGTAGAAATTCTGAGAATAAAGACTATGGCAGTTCTCGGAATTCCCGTAGGTCTCATGGTTCTATACGATGAAATGAGTTTGAAGCAGTACCTTTCAGTAGCGCTAGCCCCTCAAGTTATAACAGCCTTCTTCCTGCAACTATCAAGAATATTTAGTGGAGCTCTTAGTGCCCTGTTCTTGGCCCTTTATGCACTACACTTAGTGATGTCGGCTGGAGACTTTTATGGCGTAGTGTACACTCTTATTAAAGCAAAAACGCTGAAGGCTAGGCTAAAGTGTATTATGAAGGAAGATAGACTTGAGGAGATACATATTTATTTGGAAAAACCGGGACCCAGGTAGATTCTGATAAAACTCGACATTAGTTCTTAGAGAAATGATTTCACTAGAACCCGATTTTGCGGAGCCAAGGGTACTCCGCAAGTAGTTTCTTGATCGACTCCTTAACGTTCGTCTCGGGATACTCATACGGTTGCAACTTGTTCGCTAGGAACTCCTCGTACGCCTTTAGGTCGAGTAAGCCATGACCACTTAAATTAAAGAGTACCACAACCTCTTCTCCCTTTCTCTTAGCCTCCACAGCGATGTCAATTGCAGCCTTTACTGCGTGTGCTGATTCAGGAGCTGGTAATATTCCCTCGGTTCTAGCGAAAAGTACTGCCGCTTCGAACACCTCTACTTGATTATATGCCACGCTTTTAACTAGCCCCTTTCTTACAAGAAGGGATAGAGAGGGAGCAGCACCATGATACCTTAACCCTCCAGCGTGTATTGGCGGTGGTATGTAATCGTGACCTAAAGTGTACATAGCGAGAAGGGGAGTAAGCCCTGCTGTATCCCCATGATCATACATGTACTGGCCCTTAGTGAGGCTTGGACTAGCCGTAGGCTCTACGGCCAGGAACTCTACCTGCTTTGGGGCCCTACCAGAAACTTTATCGTAGTAAAATGGGAAGAATATTCCCGCGAAGTTGCTACCCCCTCCTACACAACCTATGACTACATCAGGATATTCCTCCACGTACTCCATTTGGATCTTCGCCTCAAGGCCCACGATCGTTTGATGCAGCAGTACGTGGTTTAGTACGCTTCCGAGAGAATATTTCGTGTCCTCATGTGTTACTGCATCCTCTACAGCCTCACTTATAGCTATGCCGAGACTCCCTGGATTATCAGGATCTCTCTCCAAGATGCTCTTACCAGCTCTAGTTCTATCACTTGGGCTTGGAATGACCTCCGCCCCCCAAGTCTCCATTAGAACCCTCCTATACGGTTTCTGATAATAGCTTACTCTAACCATGTAAATCGTCGACTTAAGGCCAAATAGATTCGTTGAAAAGGCTAGGGCAGAGCCCCATTGTCCGGCTCCTGTCTCAGTGGTTAGCCTTCTAACCCCCTCCTTTAAATTATAATAGGCTTGAGCCACTGCCGTATTAGGCTTGTGACTTCCCGTGGGACTGACGCCTTCATACTTGTAGAAGATCTTCGCTGGAGTTTTAATCGTCTTCTCTAAGCCTAGAGCACGGAACATAGGTGTGGGACGCCACATTAAATATACTTCTAGAACCTCGCTGGGAATCGGTATCCACCTATCAGCGCTTACCTCTTGTCTAATAAGTTCACTAGGAAAGATAGGCTTTAAGTCGTCGGGCTTTAAAGGCTCCCTCGTCACAGGATTTATAGGAGGAGGTAGGGGCTTCGGTAGATCTGGAAGTATATTGTACCACTTTTTAGGGAGCTCATTCTCATCAAGCAAGATCTTCCTCATGGTGCTCATCGCTTAAGTACTTTAATGACCAAATATATGCATTATTATCCATTTATATACTATTCTGAATGTTTCTGTACACTTTTCTTTTGTAAAAGTTTCTAGGCTTTACCTGATAACCGATGCTTACAACTACACTTATGCACGGTTTCGTTATAGCATTTAGGGCCATCCTTTAGCTCTCAGCCACTATGTTATAGTCACGCTCTTAGTGTTAGGCTCTCTCAGAATCTCGCTTATAGCCTCTCCGGGAGGCTCTCCCTTGACTATGACATATAGCTTAGGGTTCTCCACGAGGTTGGGATCTTCAGCTATAACTTGTACAACGTTCACATCCCTCTTCGCTAGAGCACCTGAAACTTTGGCCAGTATTCCAGGCCTATCCTCAAAGACTTCGACCGCTATACATCTGTAGTTCAAAATCCTTGAAACTCTCCTGAGGAAGGGTCCTGCAGGCTCTAAGTTCTTAAAGAAGTCCTTTAATATATTATCTCCGAGGATCTCGAAGACTGTTTCCTTAACTGTCCTTCGATCGACGCCAAGCGGCTTTGCAATCGACGTGTACGGTATCTTAATGTCACCGAGAAATATTTGTCCTTTATCATCGATCCTTAATCCATACTTGAATATGGTCTTAGCTACCAGCATCTTCTTTGAAGACCTTCCGAATTTCTCCTCCAGCCTCTCCCAAATATCCATGACAGGATATACAATAAAATTGGTATAAAACACTTTGCAGGGCTAATTGTTCCATTAAATAGGAAAGAGATTTTTGTGGGACTAACCCATTATCCTACCTCAGTAGCATATTCCTCTTCTTGGATTCCAGAAATACTTCTAGGTCTTCCCACCTAGGTAGGGCCTCTATGTCCCCCCTTACGCAGACCACAAGGGCTCCAGCAGCGTTTCCTAGTCTTAGACACTCTTCAAGAGGAAATCCCTTTAAATATGATGCGAGAAAAGCCGAGTTAAAGGCATCTCCTGCACCTATGACGTCCTCTACCACTGGTGTTTTAAATGCTGGCGCCTCAGCTTTCTTAAACTTCGTAAAGGCGCAAGCTCCCTTCTCCCCTAGCTTGACAACGACAACTTCAGCCCCCTTATCCAAGATTTTCTGAACAGCCTCATTAACACTGAAGCCCGGGAACAGTACTCCCAGATCCTCAACGTTCGAGAAGACTATATCCGAACGTAAGTAAGGTTCGATAGTCTTAGCTGCTCTTACACCGCTTTCCCATAGCTTCAGCCTTATATTAGTATCGAATACAGTCTTCAGGCCGTACTTCATAGCTAGGCCATATATTTTATTGACAGCCCTATTACAGCTTTCACTTAACGCCGGTGTTATGCCCGTTAAGTAAAGGAAGCTGAAGTTCTTGACATACTCCTCATCAATATCCTCCTCGGAAATCCTGCTAGCTGCCGATCCCTTCCTGTAGTAGAACACCGTTGATTTCCCTGGAACCGGATAGTGCCTCTGAACGAAGTATATCCCCGTGGGCGCTTCCTCATCAACCTTTACACATGAGACATCTACACCCTCGCTTCTAAGGGTATTTACTATCAAGATACCAAACTCGTCCTTTCCAACTCTCGTTATGAAGCCCGTTTTATAGCCCAATCTCGTAAGTCCTATCATTACATTTACTTCAGCGCCTGCAACGTGTCTTTCAAAGAGGGTAACTGTACGAAGAGGACCTGGTGTGAGAGGGTTTAACTGGATCATGACCTCGCCCAGAGATACGAAGTCCATTCCCATAGTTTCACCCAGCTATATTTTCAGCCAGTTCCAATAAAGCGTTTAACAAGCCAACTCCTATCATCAGAAGTCGGCTACTGAGCCATCCTCGTGAAGGACTCCCTCGTGCGTCCAGTCCCCAGGATATACCTTGTCTTTTATGGCTTCCTCATCCAGCTCTATTCCCAGTCCGGGCTTCTTAGGAACCTCTATATAGCCATCCTCGACTTTAAAAGGCTCCTTTAAGTAGCCTTCGCCGAGACAGCCTAGTTCCTGTATCAGAAAGTTGGGTATGCATGCATCTAGCTGTAAGCAGGCGGCAAATGCTATGGGACCCAAAGGACAATGAGGAGCAATAGCAGCAAAGTAGGTCTCAGCCATGGCAGCTATTAGGCGACACTCAAGAATGCCACCTGCATGACTTAGATCGGGTTGTAGGATGGATGCTGCCTGTTTTTCAAGAACCTCTCTAAACCCCCATCTCGTGAAGAGTCTCTCACCAGTAGCTATAGGTATCGACGTGGAGCGAGCGACCTTAGCCATTGCATCAACATATTCAGGTAAGCAAGGCTCCTCCAGAAACATGGGATAGTAGGGTTCCAGAGCCTTAGCCATGATTATGGCCATTGGTGGACTTAGCTTACCGTGGCACTCTACGGCTACGTCTATATTATCTCCCACAGCTTCTCGAACGGCCTTAACCTTCTCCACAGCTTCTCTAATGACCTTAGGTGTGTCCACGAATCTAGTTACATCAAAGGGGCATATTTTAAGCGCCTTAAACCCTTGCTTAACCCTCTTTAAAGCATTTTCCACACATTCCTCAGGACTTCCACCTCCGATTCCCGCATAAACTTTGATCCTCTTCCTCGTAGGCCCTCCAAGGAGCTGGTATACCGGCTGGCTTAGACTTTTACCTAAAATATCCCACATAGCCTGTTCTATGCCGCTGATAGCGCTCATGATTATGGGGCCGCCTCGGTAGAAACTCCACCTATACATTGCCTGCCAATGATGAGTTATCATTCTGGGATCCTTCCCTATAATGTACACGGAAAGCTCCTTGACCGCCATTTCAACAGTCCTAGCCTTCCCCTCTAGTATAGGCTCACCGTACCCCACAATGCCCTCATCTGTATACATTTTAAGGAAGAGCCATCTAGGCCTGACGTGAATTAACTCGAGTTTAGTTATCCTCAATGGAATCCCTCAGAAGCAAGAGTCACTCCTAATATAAAACTTTTAAAGTAGGCTGGATCGCTAGGTTGAGCAAAGCGGATTAGCAGAGAAATTCGCGCCATTTTACCTGTACAGGATAGTGCGGATGAGGCTTAAACTTCTTCTGTACCTCTTCGATTTTCGTATTACCCACTAAGCGGATTTTAGATAGATCTCCTACGCCAAG
>QMSC01000049.1 GCA_003649515.1 Thermoprotei archaeon
CTTTCTACTCTTTTGTTGTTTCTGGTGTATGAGTGGGGGTTATTTCGTTTTTCTAGCCCTATCCTCCACTTTCTCCGAGTTTATTCTAGGCTTTCTCTATATTTTAAGTTTCTCTTCGCAATTAATATCCGAACTAGTTCTATCGTTTATAAGGTTTATAAACGTGGTTCGGGCAGGATAAAGGTCTAGAAAAGCTCTTAAAGACACCTAATCAAAAAACATAAATAAAGGTGACAAACTATCCTCGGGTAGAAATTTTGTAAAATCAAAATTTAATTATACAACTATGGAATAATCTAAAACCTGAAGAAGTAAAATATTTTAGTCTTACCAAGCTGTTTGAGCGTTATTGTTGAAAATACTCTATGTATCTTTCACCTCTCTCTGTTATAACGTATAATCCTTTTCTAACTCTTTTGATGTACCCCATTCTCTCTAAGCGTTGCAACCTTTTAAATAGTGTGGGCTTGGGCCACCTTGTTGCCGCTACGATCTTGCCGAACTCCATGACTTTCCCTGTTTTAAGGATTTGTAGAAGCCTCTCCTCTTCAGGTTTTAAAGCTTGTACGGGTTGTTTGTAAATGAGGTCGCACATGTAGACGGTTCCAAGAACCTCGGACGGCTCCCGTGCCAGTATCAGTATTATGTTTTTCTGCTGGTCTCTCGTCAAGTTTAGTGCTGAGAGTATTAACTCTGCAAGCAGGATTCTTAAACCGGAGCCTACGACTATTGCTACATTTCCGCGCCCAGCGTACTTGCTCAAAATGTCTGCGAGTATGCTCACGCTTTCATACATGTCTACTTCGGGGATGTCATACCTCTCAAAGCGTACCCCCAGAGCCGCAACAACCTGCTTAACTACTCCTACAGTACGCTCAACGCGGTCGTCTCTTTTCTCGCTTGAAACGCATACGAAGACTTTTGGTTTAAACATGTACAGTAGCCTAACAGGTAGCTCGATTGAGAAACCTATTGGACAGAAAATGGCCACTAGGTTCATCACATTTACCCCAAGTATATGTAAACCTATCCGTTATTTATATATTTTATGAATAAACTATCTCAAAAATGGAAACGTTTACCTATCTCGTAAATTTTATAAGGATCTTCATTCTAATTAACTTGAGAGAGAACAATATGGGAAATGGAGAAAATACTCAGGTGGTAGGTGGGGGCGAGAAACCGTCCCTTAAAAACTTGGCCATAGCGATAGCTATCGCCTTAGAGGAAGTGCCTACCTTGACTGACGGTCTCCTATCCCTCTCACGCGAACACGCTCTCAGCAAACTGTATGAGGCAGTGAAGCTTTTTAGAGTAATGTTAACGAGGGATAAGCTGGAGAGCTCGGTAGTCTATAAAAAGTACGGTAAGGAGCTAAACATATCAGCCATAGAAGAGGAGATTAACTATGTTCTTGGCGCCGGAGCCAGTAAGCTGAAGGAGCTTGCGATAAAAGCACAGACGCTTTACTTGTCAGCTTTAGCCGAATCTAAGAAAGAGGTGGGAGGTGAGGACTAATGGTTTATGTTGCGGGGACAATTAAGATAGCACTGACGGCAGAAGCACTAAACATGGTTGAAGCTGTCGGAGAGTTTTCACGGCACAGATTGATCCCTGCGGTATATATAATAGGGAAGGAGAAGAAAAAACCCGTACTTGTCTATGTGCCAGCCGTTAGCGGACAGTCTCTTGCACACGGCTATCAAGAACAGCTTGCCAAGTTAGCGACCATGAGAGGCATAAAGGTCTGCGGTCTCTGCCAGATGGGTAGCTTTGTCAAACACGGTCTACCGAACATATTCTTAAAAGACAGGGTTCGGGATGAGTACAAAATCTTGAACAGATACGACCCCAACTTCGTGAACTTCATGGAAAACCTCTACAACCTCGTGAGCAACGATAACCTAAAGGACGCCTATAGGTTAATGTTGGAATGCGTCGTGGAGGATATAGGAGGGTTCTTGATCCCCGACTTACAACTCAAGCGAACTTCAGTCGTATCATTTAGCTACATGGTGCCAGTAGCGCGAACCCTAGGTGATGTACAGCCGCAGATGTACACGCGTGCGGGGGTTCAGGCCACTCGTGAACATGGTCAGATGATCTTTCATGAAGACTTAGCCTCCGCCCTTTATCATTTTGCGTTCGGCCTAGACATACAAAGAGTAGGCAGAGCCGAAACACCCTATGGCACGGTTGAGTTGCCATTAGCTGAGAGGCTAAAGAGAATCGAGCTAGCGTTAGACGCTTTCGTGCCATTAATAGACAGCCTTCGGTTTGGAGCGAAAAAGTCCCGTAAGAACCCACTTGCCGAACTACACTCGGTGGCAGTCACCATTTCACACCCTCTACCCTTTAGGCCTGAAGCAGCTTTCAGTACAGATTACATCGCTGAAACCGTTAAACGGGCCATAACGGTAGTCAATTACTTAGAGGACTACGGTCAGGAGATAAAAATATACTACTATACTAAGTACGATGAAAAACCCGCGGGCGGGAATGAGAACAAGGTTACAGTAGAGGAAGCGGAGAACTTTGTAGACCTTATGAAAAAAGTGAAGGAAGAGATCCTTAAACTGTACCAAGAAAAGGAAAAGAGTTAAGAGAGCTGGCGAGGAGGGGATTTAAATGAAATTAATTGTAGTTTCTTTTTCATGTCTGTGGGGCTTTTCTACCCTGTTCCCCCGCTTTACCGCTTCTGCGGAATCTTATCCTGTTCCAACTCCTACGACATTAGTTGGAGCTTTAGCTAAACCCTATCTTAAACTCATAGGAGACGATTCTGAGTTGTACTTAGATGAGAAAAGCGGAACGATCGTCAGCTCGGCTGCACGGCTACTTGATAAAGTTAAGTACGTTACCGCGGGTATTAAAGGGTTTTCAGTCCCCTTTCAAGACCTAGAATACATTTCAAAAGTACTGTATGAACAGGAAGGGAATCTGAGGAGCAATGTTAGAAATTTTTTGAGCTACGCCTTCTCCGCACTTGCACGAGGCAAAACAAGCCTGTTAACGTACTCTGAAGAGGGTTTGAGGGGGGAGGTTTACGCAATCTACGCAGTTACCGACGATGACGCGGGTCTTTTGGGAAAAGCGGCATGGGGGATAACTAGAGTGGGTTCAAAAGAGTCCGCGGTCTACGTTAAAAACGTTCATATTGTAGAACCCGAAATCGTGACAGATCGCAAGGTCGAAACCATGTTCTACATTCCGGTAGGCTACGGAGTAGAGGCTGTTGAGAGTTATACATGGGTGGACATGCCAGTACTGAAAAAGGAGAATTTTGCAAAGGGAGGGAGAGCTAGGAGTCTCGAATCCTTCTTCGTGCCGTTTAATACATTCTACGGCGGGTTTATGACTGTAAGAGTTCCCAGATATTCTCAATATGTTTATTCCATTAAGTTACCAAAAGAGGAGCTTTTGGTCGTAATACCTACACTTTTTGATGAAGCTGGACGCGGGGTGAGTCCATGAACCGTACTATTTGTATTAACACGTATCCCCCGGGCTCATTAGGACATGAACTTACCCGCTTCGCATTAACTTACAATAACATAAGGTACAGTACTGGGGAAGGGTATATTGTACTAGAGGAAGAAGAACTGAACGCTTTAAGGGAAGTGTTCATGACGCGTGCGTACGACAGGAATGAAATACGTCGGATTATAGACCTTATAACCCCAAATGACTACCGTTACTTTCTCAAGAAAACTATGGAAACCCTTGGACTTCCCTTGGCTACGAATAGAGCCGATGCGATACAGAATATTTTGAGGCGAATAACAGAGGTGGATATAACCGAGTACGGAACGAAGGAGCTTGGAAGCTTATCAATAGGCTCAACCACCTGTCGGTACTACTTCTTCAAAGGTTTTCTCAGTAACAAGAGCCGCGAGATAAAGGTCTCCTTACTCGCAAACCTTCTGTTAATAGAGGGTCTTATGGCATCGTATGCTGGCCTCATCGACAGAAGAAAAGAACTCTACTTAATCGCGCTTACAGATGCTTCGTGGATCACGCGTAAAGTTGAGGATGAGTTGCGGAGAAGCCTACGCCGTGCTTTAAGCATCCGCGAAAACTACAATTTAGGGGTTAGGCACATTATGGTTCCAGTAATCCTCGCAATCTACAGGTTCTGGCTTGAAAACAGGACAGGGGACATATCTAACTGGCATATACGCTTATATATGCTTTACAAACCCAACGGTGGATCACGTGTCACAGTCCGCTCCTCATTCGAGATTCCCTGCCAGCTTGTACATCATCGCATTCAAAGGGATGAGAGGTTCGTTGCCTCCCTCCAAAACATAGTGAACTTCCTGATCTCACTACTGGAAAGAGATATGATGCACAGTGAAGTAACTGTATTCCTCGACAGTTTATACCATTTCCTTACAGCGCCTTCTTTCTCAGTTGCGAGGCTCTCCTGTTACAATTTCCTTAGGGTTCTACAGACAATTTTAAGCAGGTCGGAGACTATTAGTGGCGTTAGTTCAGAGGAGGTTAAGAGGTTCCTAAAAAGCGTAGAAGCATTGACGACTACACAGGTGCTAATGAGGTGAAGTCTAGCCTTGAGAAAACTATGTAAATGGGTTTGCATGGAAGCGGAAAAGGCACTAGATGAGGGATATATACCGCAGATTATTTTCATAAGCCCAACAGCCTACGGGAAAACTGTTCTAAGCCCCTATTTCCACGCCGTATTGAAAGAGAGGGAACTTGCCTACTCTCACATACACGTCATGCCCACACGTGCCCTCGTTGAAAACCTATTCCTTAAGATCATGGAGGGAAAGGATCCCCGGCTTCTAGAAGGTCTGAGGAGGGCAGAGATACCTAAGGAAAGGGTCTACTACCAGCACATGGGTTTTATACGGGGGTATTCAGAGTATAAAAACCCTTGGTTCAAACCCGGGTTCATTATATCCACCGCCGACTCCTTTTTCTACACCTACTTTGGTATACCGGTTCCTGAGATAGATAGAAAGTTCTTTCACTCACTAATCCCCTTCGCCAGCCTAGTCTCCAGTAGCATTGTTCTCGACGAAACCCACCTGTTAGTCGAAAAGGAGTTACAGCCAGCGTTCCTAGCCCTGCTGAAGCTTATGACGTGTAGGGCACGCCCATTCTTGTTCATCTCAGCGACCGTACCAAATACCTTTCTAGATCTGCTATTAAAAGGACATGAGCCAGCTCTAAGACTTCCCTCTAAGGTGCGTAGAATAGTCGTCTCCTACGGTGAGGAGGAAGATGTAACTCACAGTTCTGAGAACTACGTTAAAATTATCGGTAGAGACGAGGCATTTGAGAGAAGTCAAGATGTTGAATGGAAGACGGAGATTATTGCAAGAAAAGAGCTTGAAGACAGAGTTTTAAGTGAGGTAGAGTCAGGCAAAAGTGTTTTAATAGTAAGGAACAAAGTGGCTTGGACGTATGAGACTTGGGAGAGACTTTCGGGACTACTTGAAAAGAGAGGGATACCGGTCTTCTTTCTAACTAGCAAAATGACTTTTGATGAAAGATACGAGCAGACGAGGAGGCTCAGAGAGATGTCAGTAGACGGAAAAGTAAAGGAGGGAGTGTTGGTAGCGACAAGCTGTGTTGAAGTGGGGTTGGATTTAAGCTTCGGTAGCCTCTTTTCCGACGCGGCACCTCTACCGCCTTTGATACAACGTGCAGGGAGGGTTGCGAGACGAGGAGAAAAGGAGGGCCAAGTCTTCATTCTTGAACCCGAGAAGGATGAAAAAGGTAATGTTAAAAGCCGTCCATATAGGAAAGTTGAGTTTGAAGCATCTTGGAAAAAATTGAGAAGAGCCGTTATTAAAGAGAGCGAGATGGAATGGAGATTGCCTACCCGGAGCGATGTGGAGAACGTGTACAATCTACTGGAACAGGTTTACAGTTTAGACGATGTTAAAAAGGAGTATCTAGGAGGACTAGTAGGAGGAACGCATAGGCGTCACGGTAAATACAGTAGTCTTCTACGGATAGCTCTAGACTTAGATAAAACCTCGAAACACCTTAGAAAGCTTCAGAGAGATTACAGCGATATCGTACGGGACATGCCTCTACTAACAATAGTGGTTGCAGACGAAACTATTGAGAGCTTGTTGACGAGAGATGACATCACCATAAGGGAGCTGTGGGGAAGGTCTTTCTGCATCTCTAAAAAGGAAGAGCACAACGTGTATAAGATAGCAAGTCACAGCAAGGTTCAGGCCGTTAAACTAGACTTCACTCACGTCGGCAATACAACCTACGTTAAGTTCTCTAAAGTGAGTTTGGGAAGTTCGGCCAAGGATGCCATAGTCATTTCTCGAAGCGTCTACAAGCTGATTAAGAGGGGGTGGAGGGATTGACGCTGTACGCTTTCTATGAGAGTGACGGCAGAAGTGAGGAGCTTACTAAACACGGAATAGACGTACTTCGCGAGATTGAGAAGTGCGAAGATCTAGTCAGGGTAATAATAAACGAGATGTTTTTCGTAACTCATGAAAACAGAGGAGAAGCTACAGAGTTGCTCTTAAACGCCTATAAACTGGGAGCCATCTGTCACGATTTAGGTAAAGGGCTTGCTTCATACCAAACGAAAAGTGTTTTAACGAAGTTCCCCGGCCACGAGATTCCCACAGCGATTTTGTTGGACGAGGCTTTGCAGAGATTCTGGGAGGATGGCAATATGTTTAACACAGATAGGGATCTAAACACACTTGTTGAACTAGTGATCTTGTACCCTGTCACACGCCACCACTACGTTAGCCGCGATGTGAAGACCGCGAGAGAGCTCTATGAGGAGTTTAAGAGTGAGACGCATCCTGAACTCCAGCAAGTTGTTGAGGAGTACCGCAAAGTCTTCAAGAACTACTCTCTCTGGAATAGATTCTTTGATTACATTAAAGATGTTGTCCGAGAAGCTACCCACACGAAGGTACATGGAAGTCAAATAATCGTAGAAATGATCTGTGGAAGGTATAGTGGCGAAATTGTTAGAAGAGTTAGAATAGTAAAAATGCTGAACAAACCAATGATAAGCGAGAAGATTGAAGCACTTACAGGCGTTTTAAACGCAGCTGACCGTTGTGTTTCGAGAAGAAATAGGGAGGGGGTGGAATCTTGGATAGGTATATATTATTCTGCGTATCCCTATGTCTAGAGTACCCCGAAGTATACGTATATCGCGATTTCACAGGTAAGCTCGTTAAGTCTCTATTGATTGAAGCCAATCCAAGACTGAAAAAACTTTTCGAGGATGATAGGATCTCCAAGCCAAAACCCATTCACATTACTACACTATTTAAAAAAGTGAGTGGAAAAAGGATCGCTCTCTACCCGAAAATTATACCCACGAAAGAGGCTAAACCTAGGAAGGAGGTCATGCAAAGACTTAGGAAAGTTGGTGTAGTTCTCAAAGGAGGGGAGGAGTACTTCTTCTTTATTGGATGTAAGTCGCAAGTAGCACCTGAAGTAGTGAGGGCACTCGGTTCACTTAGCAGTATAAGAGTAAACGGATTGAAATTCACCCCTCTAATGGTTGAACCCATAGAAGAACTGGTGCCAAGAGATGAGGAACGAAACTGGGATGGGAATGTTACAAGTATAAAAGTAGTGTTTGAGACCCCAGTTCTAATACGGGATCCATATCTTGGTGGTTTTCGTCGATTCCTTCCCCTATCGGGGTGGCTGTTTTCCGTGAACCTTTACGATTTATTTGGTAGTGTCAAGAAGACCAGAACGCTCTCCCGAAAAATATCAAACGTATTACGCGAAACCTATTCAGCATTACACTCCGTTAAACTTGTTTGGTATCTCTATGAAGGCCACGTATACCCCGCCCTAATAGGCTATATTAAATATTTCATCTACGAGGAGGCTTTGAAGCGCACACCAGAGGTAATCGATATTCTACCTTTATTACTGAAACATGCTAGAATAATGGGTATTGGTACATCACGTGCAGCAGGATTTGGGCATGTTAACATTTCAGTTAATAATAGTTAATATTACGGAGAAAACTTAAAATATAGAGAAAGCCTAGAATAAACTCGGAGAAAGTGGAGGATAGGGCTAGAAAAACGAAATAACCCCCACTCATACACCAGAAACAACAAAAGAGTAGAAAGAACGTTATTTACATGTGAGAAAACCGAAAACCATTGTCGTGTCGTTCCAGAAACAACAAAAGAGTAGAAAGTTTAGGGTTCAACTGGGTTTTCTTGCACAGTTTAGCTACTGCTTCCCAGAAACAACAAAAGAGTAGAAAGATCTCTATGTTATCTTGATGGCGTACTTACTGGCTCTTTTTAAGTAGGGTTCCGCTTCTTCAGGCCTCACTAAATGTATTTCAAATGGGTGATAGTACGGTAGGCTGAGTCTCTCTTCAATTAACGCCTTAATCCTCCCCCTTTCGCTCAACTTCTCAGGGATTTTTCGAGGCGCTATTAAGATGTCTACATCGCTTCCCGCTACGTAATCCCCTCTAGCGACGCTTCCAATGACGTATACTTCGGCTTCAGGTATCAGCTCTTTAACAGCGTTGGCTATTTCGCGAACCCACTTCTCCCACTCTTTGAGC
>QMSC01000050.1 GCA_003649515.1 Thermoprotei archaeon
AATCCTCCGCCAAGCCCACGCGCACCGTGTCGATCGAGGAGGAGATAGGGAGGGTTTGGAGGAGGATAAAGAAGGGTGAAATCGACGCCACGATCTACATAGAGAGCCCCGAGGTGATGGTGAGAAGGCTCTCCAAGGTTGTGGAGATCTTCGGCCCTGAGAGGGTGCCGTACGCCGGGCCTGAGTGCGGGTTGAGGGGGTTCCCGACGTACCGTTCGGCCGTGGAGTGTCTCAGGAGGGTTGCCAGCGTGGTCTCCTCCTTCAGGCAGAATCAGCCACGTTGAGGCCTTTCGAGGAGGCCCTTCTCCAAGAGCCTCTCCAAAACCCTCCTCAAAGCCCTCCTAATCCTACGCCTCTTCTCGATAGTCCCGTAGAGGGCTTTAGACACAGCCCTGAGGCTCCCGCGTCTCACGACCTCCTCGACTATCCTCCTGTCGTCCCCGCCGAGGCCGAGCTCCTCCCAGTACCTCAAACCTATCCTAGCCACATCCACCGGGTCGAGGCCCATCCACCTGGAGCCCTCATTCACCTCAAGCCTCCGCTCGACCCTGAACACTATGACTGTCACTGGTGTGTCGGGCCTTAGGTGGCCGTATATCCTCCTGAGCTCCTTCCTAAGAGACCTGGCGTTCGGGTGTCCGTCCAGCCTGGCATCCTCGTCGTCGAGCTCCGAGAATCTCTTGTGGTAAACCCTCTCTATCCTTAGCTTAGCTACGACCCTGCCCCCCGAGTGTAGGAACACGTCCCTCGACTTGACGGCGTACCTCCCGACCCTGACGGTTGCCCTCTTCCTGCCCTCTAGGACATCTCTGACGTACTTTCCGCTGAGCATCAGGTGCCTCCCGAGGTACCTGACCAAGCCTAAATCCCCTGTTTATAAACCCCGCGTGGAAAAATAATCCTGAAATGAGGGGGAGGAGTCTGGAGGCCAGAGCCTCTAAGCACAGGAAGATGATAGTCGCTGAGAGGCGACTCTTCCTGGTACCTCAGCCCTATCCTCGCTGCGTCCACAGGGTCAAGCCCCATCCATCTGAGCTATTCGTCCACTCCAAATTCTTGCTATAACCCTGCAGACTACAATATGGTCACATGTGTCCGGTCTCAGGCGGCCCTATATCCTTCTTTCAACAATATGAGACGCTCCATAACCTTAACCAGGGCGTCCTGAACATCTCTTTCCCAATGGTCTTAGATTTGATGTTTATTGCGACTCCATACTCCTGCTTAAGGTCATTTATTATGTCGCTCATCTGCTTCCCAGGAAGTATACAAAGCGAGATGATTTCTATGCCCTCGCCCTCTTTTGAGGTGAACCCGTTCAGGAGTCTCCTGAACAGCGAGAGCGATGTCCTTTCTATCCTAGCACACCGTGGCTATGAAGTTAGTAACATTTTTATTTACTTTACCCGCAGCTTTTCAGCGGGCTGTCCTCCTTACCACTTTAGGGTAGTTTAAGGTTTATAAATAAGTTCTTATTTAAGTTTCAGATAAGTATGGAACTTTACGAGCAGATTGTCTCCATAGTTGGCTCAAAATATGTTTCAGATAGGGCCCCGGAACTCTTCCTCTATTCTTGGGATTTCATGACAACGGAGCCGCCTGGGAAGCCTCAGCTTGTCGTTATGCCTAAAGATGTTGAGGAGGTTCAAGCTATAGTTAGGCTAGCCAATAGAGCCGGCGTCCCAGTCATACCATATGTTCAAGGCACATCTGTTGCTGGCTTGACTAACCCGAACGAGGGCGGGATAGTGATGGACCTGAAAAGAATGAACAAAGTGTTAGAGGTAAATGAAGAGGACATGTATGCTGTGGTTGAAGCAGGTATAACTCAAGCCCAGCTTAAGAGACACCTAGACAAGAATCACCCGAGCCTGAGATTTGCGTATACCTGGGGTCCGCCCGGCGCCGGTGTGCTTCCAGCTCTCCTGAATCAGGGCTTCTTAGATCTCTCCCTTCGATACGGGTCCGCTGAGAGTATGATAAACGGTCTCGAGGTAGTCCTGCCTACAGGGGAGGTCGTTAGGATTGGCTCATGCTCGGTCTCCCCATACTGGTTTACCAGAAACCCCCTCCCAGACCTCATGGGTCTCTTTATAGGATGGCAAGGTACCACCGGGATCGTAACGAAGGCTGGAATTAAGCTTTTCACGAAGTTCCCGTACCAAGAAATCTACTGCGTAGACTCCATGGATGTCGAGTCAGGTTTCAAGGCTCAGATACTCATAGCGAAGGCTGACATAGCCGATGATATATGCTCAGAAAACTGGGCATGGTCCAAAATGAGTTCGGGCTACAAGCTCCCCTTCGAGAGGGAGGAGGGCGAGCCTGAGCTTTATACCACGGTTGTAATAAGCGCCAACACCGAGAAAGAACTTGAGGCTAAGGAGGAAATCCTAAAAGACATATGTAACAGAGTTGGGGTTAGGGTTTACAAGTTTAAGGAAATTCTACCAACCCTGCCTAAGGGCCACCAGTACGCTGATGCCTATGTGAACTTCCCGATCCAGATAAGCAACGACTGGGACGGAGCTAGAGGAGGCTCACTTCAATGGGTTGGAGTCTATATTCCAAACAGCCTCTTAGCAGAGGCGTATAGGAGAGTTGAGAAAATCTACCAGCAGCACGGCTTCCTCATGTTTGCATACAACCGGATGATGGATCACGGGCACAGCGGAATAATAAGGTTCAGCACTTGCGCTTGGAAAAAGCACGACGAGCGTGGTCGTAAAGCTGTGCGCAGGCTGATGATGAAGGTAGCTGAAACCTTACTGGAGCTCGGGGGCGTGATATATAAGCCTCCGCCGTGGGCTGCTAGAATGAACCTGAAGAGGGCCGACCCATATACTGTGGAGCTTATGAGGCGTGTGAAGAAGCTTTTAGACCCAAACAGGGTGATGAACCCTGGGAAATGGGACTTATAGGTGGAGGGTTTATTATGTTCAGCCTTAGGAGGTATAGGAAGATACTTGAGGAATATAATGTGTTTGAAAGATGTGCGAAGTGTGGAACATGCACCTACGTATATGGAAGCTGGGCTCCAGCCTGCCCGGCTTTCAACGAGTTTAAGTTCCTGACATATTCACTTGGTGGGAAGCTCCTCTTAGCGTGGGGCTACCTCAATGGGAGGCTTAAGCTCGACCAGGACATTGCGAGGGTCTTCTACTCATGCACCCTCTGCGGAAACTGCGCTTATCAGTGCCAGATAACAGAGACTGACGGAACCAGGCCCATAAAGCTCTATGCAATTACGCTTCTCGAAGCCATGCGAAAGGAACTTGTGAGAGTCGGCCTCGGACCCATGCCTGAGCAGAAGAGGGTGTGGGATTGGATTCTTAAGGAGCACAATCCCTACATGGCCAAGCACGAAGACAGAAGCTTATGGTTTCCAAAGGATGTAGTCAAAGGACTCCCGGAAAAGGCCGAAATAGTATACTTTGTTGGATGCACCTCAGCATACATAGAAACTGAAATAATTGATGCTACGATGCGCATTCTCAATAGACTTAAGGTCGATTATACGATTCTGAAGGACGAGTGGTGTTGTGGTCTGCCGCTAATAAGGACGGGCGCCCCCTCGCAGTTAGTAGATGAGGTAGTGAACCACAACATAGCTGCTATAGAGGACGCTGGCGCCGATATGATAGTGACATCGTGTCCAGGTTGCTATAGAGTTTGGAAAGAGGACTTAGCTGACAGGCACGATTTCAAGGTTATGCATACCGTCGAGTTAGTAGCTGAAGCTATCGAGAGGGGTGAACTAACGTTTAAGAAGCCGCTCAAAGCGAAGGTCACGTATCACGACCCCTGCGACCTCGGGAGGCACTGCGGCGTCTTTGAGCCCCCCCGGAAGATTCTCAAGAGCATCCCTGGTGTCGAACTTATTGAAATGGAAAGGAGCCGTGAGAACTCCTGGTGTTGTGGGGCTGGCGGTGCTGTGGCCTTCTGGCTTCCGGAGTTTACCATGAACACGGCGTGTGAGAGGATTAGGGAAGCTGAAGAAACGGGTGCCTCCCTGCTTGTGAGCGCCTGCCCAGGCTGTGCTATGACCTTAAAAAACGCCATAAAGGAGAAAGGTTCAAGGATTATGTTTCGCGATATAACAGAACTTATACTAGAACACCTTTAATAGCCCAAGTTGTTTTTTGACACAGAAAAATTTTTTTAGAGATACGAAACAACTTATATTATGATGAGTAAAGCTACAGTTAGAGGGAAAGCGGTTATAGCCGGTGCACCTATTGCCTGGATTGCCCTCTTTGGTGCCTTAACGGGCTTTACCTCTCTTATTCCAGTTGTATTCTACATATTTGGAGGAGGCTACGTGTCTCTTGGAATGGTCGTTTTTGCCCCCCTCTCAGGCCTACTGTTGGGCCCTTACGCTGGATTCATAGCGGCTCTGATAGGGGGTCTCATAGGGATGTTCCTAGCCCCAGCAGCCTTCCCGCTAGGGATAATCGACGTATTCCTCTGCTCGGCTTTGCTTGGTCTGTGCTGGGGCTGGGCTGCCTGCGGTAACAGGAAAGAGTGCGTGGTAGCCTTCACAGCATGGTGGATTGCTTGGCTTATCATCGCGAACATATACCCCTACATATGGCCTGGCCCGGCTGCTGGGTATACGCCGGCTGTTGAGCCCCAGTATGCCCTGTCGTGGTATTACAGCTACGTAGGCTTCATACTCTATCTAATCATAGGCAGGACTAAAGTTCACGAGTGGACTAAGAGTCCGAGGAGAAGCGTTCAGCTATTAGGCTTCTTCCTCCTTTGCTACATAGCTTGGTCCTGTTGGCAAGTTCCGTGGAAGGTTCCGTACATAGCTATTCTCTACTACCCTAACTGGATGATAATCGCCGACAATTTCCTGGGCCTCGCGGTGTATGGTGTTCCTATGCTCGTAATAGAGACCGTTATATCGGCCCTCATAGTGACCGGCCTGAGAAAGAGCAAGATGTTGGTTGTTCCAAGGAGTTGCGTGGGGGAGATAGAATGACCAGGGTCAACCTTAAGGTTGAAATCCTCTTGTGGATAGGGATTCTCCTTATATGCATAGGGGTCGTCGGATACGTAACCTCAATATGGTCACCTGAGGCTCACCTATATGCTAAGACTTTGTGTAAGGTTCCGCAGATAATATATCCAGCTCTCACAGTCATAGGAATCATAATAACTGGTATAGCAGCAACTCTGCGAGGTAGGGAAGCTGAGCATGGGCAACGTAGCCATAGAGTTAAGATCCGTTAGATACCAGTATCCGGATGGAACCGAGGCGTTGAAAGGTATAGACCTTACTATTGAAAGAGGAGAATGTGTAACTATAATGGGCCAGAACGGAGCTGGAAAGACTACTTTGTGTCTGCTCCTCAACGGCATCATACCACATATCAAGGGAGGAATCCTTGAAGGTGATGTTATTGTCGACGGCTTGAACACGAAGAGGCACCCGGTCTACGAGCTTGCCCAGAGGGTTGGGATAGTTCTTCAGGACCCAGACTCCCAGCTTTTCTGTCCGGATGTCAAGTCTGAGGTCTGCTTCGGCTTAGAGAACCTTGGAGTTTCGAGAGATGAGATGCTCAGGAGACTTGAATGGACGCTGGAGATAGTCAGGCTTAAGGGCATGGAGGAGCTTAACCCAAATAACCTTTCAGGAGGGCAGAAGCAGAGACTAGCGTTAGCGGCGGTCCTTGCTATGAAGCCAAAGATTCTAGTCCTTGACGAGCCCACTTCGCAACTTGATCCCATAGGGACGGCGGAGGTTTTCTCGGTTATTAAGACGCTTAAAGAGGAGTACTGCGCAACAATTGTCATAGCATCGCATAAAAGCGAGGAGATAGCCGAATTCGCAGACAGGGTCGTGGTTCTCCACAGAGGGAGAATCGTAACCGAAGGAACACCCGAGGAAATTTTCAGCAAAATAGACCTCCTTAAGAAGATTTATGTGAAGGTTCCGGATGTGACGGTAGCATACGTAGAAACGTGCCACAAGATAAAGACTCCGATTGAAAACGTGCCCATAAGGCTTAGGGAGGCGTATGAAGTTTTTGACCGCCTTAGGAGGTTAAGGAGGATACGCTTTAAACCCCAGCCCGAGGCCGAGAAGATTGCTAATAGAAAGGGTGTGCCGATAATCGAGGTGAGAAACCTTTGGTATGTCTATCCGGGTCCTCCTCCTGTCACTGCTCTGAAGAATGTGAACCTAAAGATATTTGAGGGAGAGTTTGTTGGCATAATAGGGCAAAATGGCTCTGGGAAGACAACACTGGTCAAGAACATTATAGGCCTCCTCAAGCCAACCCGAGGCGTCTGTCTGTTTAAAGGCGAGAACATCAGCAAATACACAGTTAGCGAGCTTGCCAGGCACATAGGTTTAGTCCTTCAAAACCCTGAAACACAGCTCTTCGCTCTTACCGTCAGAGAGGAAGTAGCCTTCGGCCCTAGGAATCTAGGCCTTCCTCCGGAGGAGGTTGAGAGGCGTGTCGATGAGGCCTTAAAGCTTGTAGGTCTTGAGGGAGTCAAGGAGGTTTACCCGCCTCTCCTCAGCTTCGGGGATAAGAAGAAGCTCTCAGTGGCAACGGTTCTGGCCTTAGATCCCGAGGTTATAATCCTAGACGAACCGACTACGGGCCAGGATTACAAGGGCCGATACCAGATAATGGAGATAGTTAAGAGACTGAACGAGAGAGGCAAGACAGTCATAGTCATCTCGCACGACATGGATTTGATAGCCAAGTACACCGAGAGGACGATTGTGATGGGGCTAGGCCATGTTCTCATAGATGATACCACAAGGAACGTATTCAGCCACCCAGAGGTTCTTGAAAAGACTTACTTGAAGCCACCACAGATAACAATGCTCTCCCACATGCTCTCCAAACATGGATTCCCAGGGGTAGCTCTGACTTTGGACGAGTTCCTCAGCGCCGTGGAAGGTGTTTCCTAATGTTCGCGGAATATGTTAAGACTGACTCCTTTATCCACAGGCTCAGTTCGATCACCAAGATATTCTTAATCATCATGGTTTGGATTGCAGCTCTCCTAGTGTATCACCCGATCCTATTGGCTCTCCTAGTTCTTCTGGATTTGAGTCTCTGGATTCTGGCGAGGATTCCGTATGTTCTACAGAGAATCAAGCACATATTCTCAGTTTTGGCTATCGTCTTCGCCATATGGATTCTCGTCCAGGGCTTTATGTTTATGGGGGGTAAAGGGACCCCGCTCTTTGCGATTCTTGGCCACCCCTTCACTTTGGAAGGCCTCATATTCGGCGTAACTCTCTGCATAAAGGTTTTAGCAATAGTCTGCATAACGCCCATACTGCTCTGGACGACGCCCCTGTCGAAGTTCATAGCTGGTCTCTACAGGCTCGGACTCCCGTATAGATTGGTCTTCATGTTAGGGATGGCGTTAAGGTTCATTTCCCTTATAAGCACAACATACGAGGAGATTCTTAACGCTCAGAGGCTCAGGTGCCATGATATAGAGAGGCTTAACTACTTAGACAAGCTTAGGAAGGGTTACATACCCCTCGTAGCCCCTCTTGTACTGTGTTTGATGAGACGTAGCTCAGATCTTGAGATAGCTATAGAATCCAGAGCCTTCGGCGCACCAGTCAAAAGAACATTTGTCGAGGAGGTGTCGCTGGGAAAGGGGGATTACGTAATTCTGGGGGTATTCATAACTATAACAGCCATTCTGATCTGGGCAGCCTTCGTAATGGGTTATATAACGCCTCTTGGGCTCTTCTCCGGCTTCAAGTAGCTAGTGAGGCGTTCACATAATCAGTTTAGCCCTAAGCCCTCTTTTTTAACAGCTCCGATTACCTCTCTGGAGCTCCTACTATCAACTATGACGGTTTTATCTCAGTCCTTTCAATTTTTAAGCTCGGCAACTATCCCGTCCCTAGGAGTGTAGGAACGTCTTCCTAACCTCCAGCGGGTCTCGACGTACCTCCCGCTGAGCATCAGGTGCCTCCCGAGATACCTTAACTAAGCCTAAATCCCCTGTTTATAAACCCCGCGTAGAAAAATAATCCTGAAATGAGGGGGAGGGGTCTGGAGGCGAGGATTGTCAGGATACTGCGGGAGGCCAGAGCCCCGAAGCGCAGGAGGATGATAGTCGCTGACGGGCCCGAGGCTGAGGGGGAGGCCGCCAGGTGCGTGGAGGCATACGGGGCTGTGAACAAGTCGAAGCCATCCATACTGTTCACCTACTACGGGGGCGGTGAAGGTAGGAGCAGGGTAAGGTTCATGGACGAGCTGGACAGGAGCTCCGTCGGCTCGCTCAAGTTCGTCCCCTACGAGGAGACGGAGTCTGTGATGGGTCAGACGTTCGACATACTCGTCATGGACGTCTCCGAGAACATGAGGCCCAACGACCTCGG
>QMSC01000051.1 GCA_003649515.1 Thermoprotei archaeon
ACCTTATCAGCTAACTTTAGTTGATTCAGAGCTTCTTTCAGATATCCGAAAGCCACGCCGGAGGCTATGATACCTACATCCTCGTCTCCATCCAGTTTTAGGTGATTAAATTCAAAGTTTTCATTGAACTCTCTGATCTTCTCAAGCCGTTGAATAGCCTCACGACGTAGTCTCCTAGCATTAACGGGTAACAGGACCCACCTTTCCTTATTTCTACTAAACTTTCCCCCTTTCCTCCTTGCTGGAGGTATCTCTCCCAGAATAACGCTTCCCCTAGTGTGACATAGACGGGTGGTAAGTCTAAGCATGATGAGGGTCTTAAACCTCTCTGAAATTTCAAAAAGGTATCTCGTAAGATCCTTGGCCTCGCGAGGACTGTATGGCTCGTATACCGGAACATATCCTACTAGTCCATAAAGCCTATTATCCTGTTCGTTTTGGGAGCTGTAACAGTTGGGGTCGTCTGCTGATACTAGTACTAGTCCTCCCTCAACGCCTGCATATCCTAAACTCATAAAGGTATCGGCTGCCACGTTTAGTCCTACGTGCTTCATTGCAGCAAGTGCTCTTAGGTTGCACATAGAGGCTGCAGCCGCGACTTCAAGAGCGACCTTTTCGTTTACAGACCACTCGACGTAAATCCCAAGCCTCTCAGCGACGCTTGCGATACTCTCCACAATCTCGGTTGAAGGTGTACCTGGGTATGCCGTAGCAACGTTAATTCCCGCCTCTAATGCTCCCCGAGCTACTGCTTCATTGCCAAGCAGTAAAGCGATTTCTCCAGCTTTTCCCAGCAGGGACATAAGCGTTTCACGACAATATAATTTCAATGTGATTATTTACCTTACCGCTAACCAGAGTTTGGTAGCTTTGTTTTCTCATGTATGAGAAATGTGAGTGAGTAATTAATAAAAAGAAATATCCCGCCGCCCGGATTTGAACCGGGGACCATCCGGTAACCGCGTCTGCTAACCCCCTTTCATTCCCTCCGTGAGGAGTGTCGGGGGGCGGGATACCCTACAGCCGGACGCTCTGCCAGCTGAGCTACGGCGGGTCCATTATTTCTACACATTTATGGAATATTTATCTCTTTCTCCATACACATTGAGTATTCCGGCTCTACTGGCATATCGAAGACCGTATTCGGCTGGGTGATTTTCGGGATGAATTTTGTTTCATATTTTTTCAATTCTAAACCTTTATTTCCCTCCTTTTCACTATAATGGGTAAATTTGGAACCGGGGGGTTACTATGAATATTACAAAAGCTATAGTACCCATAATACTGCTTCTCTTGATAGCAGTGTCTCTCTCCCCACTTCCTATAACGATCGAACAGCCCTATAAAATAACTGAGCTAAAGTTCAAGATATATGCTGATGGCTCCGTTGAAGTTACCTATAAAATCTCATTAAACTACACGACTACCACCATAGAACTTCCCCTTTATGGCAAAGTTTACGTTGATACTCTTGTTGTTGTCAATGAAGAAAAACTGCCATTAACTTACGAGGTTTCTCAGAACACTTTAACGGTCGATGTGGCAGGGTCTCGAGAGGTGGTAGTGGTCTACCTCACGGACCTACTTATAAAGAACGAAGTCTGGATCCTTGAAATTAATGTACCTGTAAAGGCCACTATAATTCTCCCTCATAACTCAAGCGTTGTGGACTTTAACACCCTCCCATTAGACTTGAAGGAGACCCTTGAAGGGCTCGTTGTTGTAATGCCTCAAGGGAGCATACGGCTCACATTTACTCCTCCAGTATACTTGGGCGCGCTGTTACCCTTTAGGTTGAGGGTTACCAGAGAGGTATATGTTGTCTATGAAGGAGAGGAAGTGCAAATTCCTCTAGTGGTTTTATCGGTATTTTACGAGGGCTCTGTGAGCATAAGCGTATCCGCTAACACAACTAGCGTGAGCATAGTAAAGAAATCCTTATCCTTGTCCCTGAAAAAGGGCTCTAAACAGACATTGCTAGTTAATGTGAAGGCTCTGAAACCTGGTGTAGCATGTATTACGATATCGGCAAGAAATTTCGGGCATGAGGAGTCAATAAGCGTAGTAATAAAGATCCTGGAGAAGAAAACTGCAAGAATAACGCTCAATGTAGAGAAGAGCGAGTTTAAGAAAGGCGAGAAAGTGAAGATCACGGGCAAGATCGATCCTCCCATGTCGGTAAAGCTTGTTATAGAGCTCCAGAAGAAGGGCGAAGCCTGGAAGGTCTTAGGTTATGTAGCAACTGATAAAAATGGCGCCTTCACCTTCGTATGGACTGCAGAAATCACAGGTGAGCTCTCTTTAAGAGTTAGGTGGGAAGGATCTAGGGAGTTCAAGGAAGCCGTAAGCAATGAGGTGTCCATAAGGGTTAAGGAGGAAAGAAAATGCTTTATAGCTACGGCGACCTATGGTTCGGAGCTCTCTCCCGAAGTAAGTTTCCTAAGAGGCTTCAGGGATAATATTGTCAAGAAAACGTTCTTAGGCTCATGCTTCATGGAGGGATTCAATGCTATCTATTACTCGTTTAGCCCACACATTGCTAGTATAATCGAGGAAAATGCTATCTTGAGGAACTTAATGAAGGTCTTGCTCTACCCGCTAATCTTGTCTCTCAAGGTTTCAGCTGGGGCGTTCTTTGCTGTAAATCCGTATATAGGGACGGAAGCTGCTGTAGTATTAGCGGGCTTCGTTGCAAGCTCCCTAATAGGCGCACTCTATATGCTTCCTATCGTATTACTGGCGATTTACATTACTCGTAGGAGACCTTTGACTGGAATCTCCATAAGCCTTAATAATATACTAAAGGCTCTTACAGTTCTTCTTCTACTCTCTCTGTTCGCAATGGCAACAGCGTCATATATTCAGAACGTAGCAATGGCTATATGCTCTTCACTGCTCTTTGTGAGCGCATCGGCTTTGGCGTCTCCCGCGATACTATTAAGGTTGCTAAGGGACGTAGATATAAGAAATATAAGATCGAAGAATAGCTAGCATACGAAGAGTTGATATCAGTGACGTGTATCGAGTTAGGAGAAGGTACCGTAGCTCTAATCACCGGAGGAGCAGGCTTTATAGGGAGTCACCTGGCAGAAGAGTTGGTAAAAAGGGGAGTAAATGTACGTATTTTAGATAATTTTTCTACTGGAAAACGAGAAAACATTTCTAAGATCGTAGATAAAGTAGAACTAATTGAAGGTGACATAAGGGATTCTGAAATAGTATCCAAAGCTGTTAGGGGCGTTGATATAGTCTTTCACTTAGCAGCAGTTGTCGGCGTTAAGAGGTACGTTGAAAATCCCTTAGAGGTAATAGAAGTAAACACTCAGGGCACCCATAACATATTAAGGGAGGCTTATAGGCAAAAAGTAAAGAGAGTAGTTTTTGCAAGTACCTCAGAAGTCTATGGCAAGAACTCTAATGTGCCTCTCAGGGAGGACGATAATAGGGTTCTGGGACCTACATTTATAGACCGCTGGTGTTATTCTACGTCGAAGGCACTCGATGAACACTTATGCTACGCGTACTATAGATTGAAGGGACTTGATGTAGTGATCCTGAGGTATTTCAACATTTATGGTCCACGAGCGAATACTAGCGCTTATGGGGGAGTTGTATCGAGATTTGTAACCCAAGTATTGAGAGACGAGCCTCCTACGGTATTTGGAAGTGGGAGGCAAACTAGGACTTTCACCTACGTGACAGATGCTGTAGAGGGCACGATACTTGCAGCAGAAAGCTCGAAAAGCTCAGGTGAGGTATTCAATATAGGATCGGAATATGAAATAAGTATTGTAAGTTTAGCTAAGCTTATAATAAAACTTGCTGGAAAGGAGGGACATTTAGAGCCCACTTTTATACCATATGAGAAGTTCTATGGGAGATGGTTTGAGGATATTATGAGAAGGGTGCCTGACATATCTAAGGCGAAACGCACACTTGGGTTCCAACCTAAAGTGAATTTAGAAAAAGGTTTAAAGTTAACAATAGAATGGTATAGAAAGCATCTTTAATTACTGGTAAACGGGTGATAGCAGTGTACTACATAGGGTTAATAGGCATGTTTCTCATAATTACTGGGTGGATAGTCTCATTCAAGGAGACTCCTCCCTTTTCTCTATCTGTGCTTTACTGCCTAGGTTCAAGTCTCCTAGCCTACTATGCTCACACTTTAGGAGATCCGATTTTCCTATTTTTGAACTCATTAGCAGCCATAGTTTCACTTTTAAATGCAATAAGATGTCTTGTGAAGAGCCGTAAAAAGGGATCAAGTTAGGGTTTTAGCTGGACTTATAGTTACCTCCTTCATACCCTCCTTCCAATACACGTATTTAAAATCCCTCCAGTTCATGGAGGCTGCCCCCACACTAAATCGATTAGCAACGACTATACCAAGCCTATACTCTATTCCCTCCTGCTCGGCTATAGCCAAAGCCCTTTCGATAACGATCTCAGCTACTTCTTGGGGAGTATAGTTCTCCGCTAAAAGACGAACGGCATGGAAAGCTGCTAGTGTTCTAAGCGCTACTTCACCCACGCCAGTACATATTGCTGCACCGTATTTATTGTCCGCATAAAAACCTGCTCCTACCACTGCAGAGTCGCCTACTCTACCTGGAACTTTGAAGGCTAAACCGCTTGTAGAGGTGCCTGCTACTATATTATTCCAACTATCCACCGCGATAACCCCTATCGTTTCATGAGATACCTTGGTCATTAGCCTGTAAATCTTCATGTAAACTTCTTTCCTGTAGCCAGTTAACTCTCCTTTCTCTATAGCTCTTAATAGTTCTTCCTTCTTCGCTTTTGCTTCTTGAGAGTGTTTTGAGGAAGTTGTACTCGCTAGCTCAACACCAAGTGCTTTAGCCAGCTTTAAAGCTCCCTCCCCAACTATAAGGACATGAGGAGACTCTTCTAATAGCCTCCTTGCCAGAGTTATGGGATACTTAACGTACTTTACAGCAGCAACGCCACATGCCTTAAGGGTCTTTCCATCCATAATCCCGGCATCTAATTCTACTTCCCCTAACCAATTGGGGTATCCATTGAGTCCCACGGACCTTACATTTGGGTCACCTTCTATTTCCCTTATGCCCATTTCTACAGCATCAAGAGCGGAGCCTCCCTTTAGTAGGACTTCTACAGCTTTTCTTGCCGCCTTCACACCAAAGTCGTGATACGAAGCTACTAACATCTTTTGCTCCCTAACAAGGGTCGGCGTATATGTTAAAATGCTTTTCCTTTCGAGAACTCGAAGCAAGAATTATCATGAGGAGGTTAGACGGGAGGTCTAGAATGCATGCTTGTTACTTCTTCAATTCAACGAGGATGCTTCTTATCCCGAAGGTTAGGGAGATGCTGCTAGTAAGTATAGCCTCGAAAACTACTGTTATGAACCGCGTTACTAAGGTGGCCGCGACAGCGGTGTTCTTCTCTATGCCGAGGAGTATAAAGGTGGTTATCATAGCTGTATCTAAAAGCCCTGCGTTTACAGGTATCCCTAAAGGAATGTTATCTATTACGCCGTAAAGTGGGTAGGCGAGGGAGAGAAGCCAAAATCCCACATTACAGTTTAGCGAGTGAAAGACGTTGTAAGGGACCATTATTCCGCAAGCCCACTGCACCATTAATAGGAAGAACGATAATAGAATCAGGTTGATGTTCGCCTTCACCAAAAGGATGGAGTTCTTAAACGATTCAACGCCAGAGAGCACGTCTCCAGAATACTTTTCAAGCCCGGCTTTTTCTAAGAACCTAATGATATACTTCGATGCTATGGTCATCAACTTGCTCAGCAACTCGGGGTTAAGTATGAATGACAGAAGGAGGACCGCAAATCCTCCTGCAAGCAGGCTTATGAAGATCATCTCCTTAAAAACTGTCGGTGCGACAAATACCCTTTGAAAGGCCAGGAAAAATGCTCCTAGGAAGATGTATAGAACAAAGGCTATGGCGCTTAGTAAACGGTGTATTACCACGGTAGCTGCAAGGCTACTGTATCTTGCCCTGTATTTTTTATTAATGTAATAGAGCCTTATGACCTCACCTGTAATGAAGGCGGCAGGTATTAGCATATCTCCTAACCAGCCCATGATGACGGCTAGCATGCTATCTCTAAGCTTAACTCTCTTAGCAACAGCTTTCACTAGGAAGTGCCAGGCTAAAGCATAGAATGCTATGAAGTTTATGTCGAAGAAGAGCGCAAGCAGGAGGTACTCCGTTTTAGCTCTTGAAAGAAGGACCAAAACTTTTTCAATATCTATTCTTATGAAGAGTAGAAAAATTAGGTAAAAGAGTAATCCTGTACACGCCAGTAGTACTATTGACTTTTTGCTTATCTGCGACATCGTTGCACCTTACATGCATTTTAGGCATTATTTTATTAAATCGAGTTTATCCTATATTATCATCGTCTTGGTATCTTTTAGAGGCTTTTACATATATATTGCTATTTCTCAAGGGAAGCCTTTTCTAGCGACTAATCGAAGCGCTACCAACGGTGGGTTCTTAAGATAAGGGTTCTCAAACTTTCTAAAACGTCAACTTTTCATAATGAAATAAGAGCGCTATAAACTTTAAAGCCCCTAGAAACGCTAGCGTTTTAAGGTTAGTCTCACGTTAAGATCTTGGGAGTAATATTTGAAGCCTTCCTCTTCTTGGATTCCTAACGACGATGACGAAATCATTTCAGAGCTCCTTAAAGAGATAGGTCTGGAAGAGCTCTTCCATCTCTTCAAAGACATTCCTAAATCCCTTCTGCTGAAAAGAAGACTCAACGTTGGGCTAGGAAAATCTCTGTCAGAGGCTGAAGCCTACGACTATACTGTTAAAACTCTAAAGAAGAACGTTGTACCGAGGATATCATTTCTAGGAGGCGGTGTCTGGAACCATTATGTACCGGCCGTTGTTAAGGAGATTTTAAGCAGAGGGGAGTTTTACACGAGTTATACTCCCTATCAACCTGAAGCCTCTCAAGGCCTGTCACAAGCTCTTTTTGAGTATCAAAGCATGATTGCAGCGCTAACTGGAATGGACGTGGTGAACGCGTCAATGTACGATTGGTCTACAGCGCTTGCGGAGGCCGTTTTAATGGCTGTAAGGGTCACGAGGAGAAAGAAGGTCTTGATACCCCAGACGATGAATCCCATTCACTTTAAAGTTCTCAAAACTATAACGGAGCCTAAGGACGTTAAACCTGAAAAAGTGTCCTTCGACAGAACTACGGGCCAAATAAATTTAACGGATTTGAGGAAGAAATTGGACTCGGAAACGGCAGCAGTCTACATAGAGAACCCCTCCTTTCTAGGCTTTATTGAAGCTCAGGTAGATGAGATAGGTAGCTTAACCCATGAGAAGGGCGCGCTTTTTATAGTGGGAGTGGAACCGCTTAGTCTAGGGATATTGAGGCCTCCTGGAGATTATGGAGCGGATATAGTTGTGGGTGAAGGTCAACCATTGGGGCTTGGAATGAATTTTGGAGGACCGCTTTTAGGGATTTTCGCTGTAAAATGGGATCTGAAGCTGATAAGGCAGATGCCTGGTAGGATTTTCGGTGTTACCAGAACAGTAAGCGGGCAGGATAGAGGGTTTATAATGGTACTACAAACGCGCGAACAGCACATACGTAGGGAGCGAGCTACTTCTAACATATGCACGAACGAGGCGCTGTGCGCGCTTGCTGCCGCTGTGTACCTATCGCTCCTAGGTCCTCAGGGACTTAGAGAGCTAGCGGAAAATATACTGTACAAAACAAACTATTTGATGAGGAAAATTAATGAAGTAGACGGTGTTGAGGCCCCATTATTCAATGCAGCTCATTTCAAAGAGTTCACAGTGCGCTTTGAAACTAAGAGCGTCCAAGATGTGAATAGGAAACTACTCGAGAAAGGAATTCATGGCGGTCTCCCTCTAGGTAATTTCATGCCCGAGTATCAAGACGCAGCTCTCTATTCGGTCACAGAAGTGCTTAGGAAGGAGGATCTTGACTTCTTCTTAAGAGTCTTAAGAGAGATCATGGAGGGGTGATTCTGAATGAATTATAGGCAGGCTAGATGGAGGGAACCTCTAATATTTGAGTACTCTAGAAGGGGTAAGAGGGGTCTAAGAGTTCCTGAAGTAGAGCAGGAAATAAAGGATCTTGTAGGTCCAGTGAATAAAATAGTGCCAGTAAACATGCTAAGGAGAAGTCCTCCGAACCTGCCTGAAGTGTCAGAAGTCGAGGTTGTTAGGCACTATATAAGACTATCCCAAATGAACTTCGGAGTTGATGTGGGGCCTCAACCATTAGGCTCCTGTACTATGAAGTATACTCCAAAAGTTCTTGAGAGAATAGTTGAGGTGAAGGAACTAGCAAA
>QMSC01000052.1 GCA_003649515.1 Thermoprotei archaeon
ATGTTACTTTACAGTTATTGAATTTCGACTTGCAATCCTGCACGAGAAGAATTATTTAGATAAGGATGTTAAGTGAGGGTTTGAACTAATGTCTAGTCCTTCTTCTTCCAGAGAGGAGGATAGACTCCCGGTTCCATTATAACTCTTAGCGGCTTGGCGGCTAAGCCCTTATCCATAGTTATAATCTGTTCGCTACGAACTAGAGCCTTTGCAAGCGCTACTAGTTCTCCCTTTTGAGTAAAAATCGCTACTATATCTCCTTTGCGAATTCCACTGTCAAGCCGTAGGATTCCTGGCGTTGCCAAGGCTGCACCATGACATATCGCGTCGACGGCACTATCTCTAATAACTATTTTGGGGAGATGCTCGACTGCCCTCTCGACCGGCATGATGAATTTCCTTATACATTTCTCATTACCATCCTCCTTCCACATATAGTAGGCGTCCACTAGATCTTGTAGCGTTATTAGGGATTCATCCTCCCTAAATGGTCCAACTCTTGTCCGCCTTAACTCTTGCATATGTGCTCCTACTCCCAAAACTTCCCCAATATCATGGCAAAGCTTTCTTATGTATGTCCCCCTCTCGCAACCTACCAGCATCAATATGTCCTTACCATCCATTTCAAGTATTCTAATGTAGTATATCCTCCGCACTCTAACCACGCGTTTAACCGAAGACCTTAAAGGGGGTCTCTGGTATATTGGTCCAATGAATTCATTTATTGTGCTTATCAGTCTATCCTCAGGTACGCTTCCATGAAGCCTCATTAGACAAACATATTCCTTGCCCGCATTGATCAACGCTGGCATAACCTTAGTGGCTTTCTCCAAAGCTATTGGAAGAACACCAGTTACTTTGGGATCTAAGGTTCCTCCATGCCCTGCACGATTCAAACCGAATATCTTCTTAATCCATGCAACTACTTCGTGGCTCGTAGGTCCCGGGGGTTTGTCAAGATTTACAATACCCTTCTTAATCAGATCCTCAATGCTTCGCTTTTCAGGAGGCACTCCATACTCAGGATTTGTCTCTTCTTCAGCCTTGATCAAAACCTCTCGCTTTCTTAGAAAGGGATCTCTCAAATGACTCTTTACCCCCTTCTCACATTTGTTTCGACCCGCTCATTCACTTTTCGGTTGCTTCCACTCTTTTCCTTTACGCGGCTTTATTCTGCTATGACCTTAACTTTATACCCATTTTGAAGCATTTTTAGTACATATTAGTACATACTTAGACTAGTTCAAAAAGTTGTTCCTGACTAGATTATCTTAGGCTCAACTCGTATAGGCTGTCTCATTTCATCTATTAACTTCGCTTCTTCCAATGCTTTTTTAACCTCCTCGTCACTGGCTCCTTTTGATATGTTTATTTTCATTGGCGTAGGTACTAGGTGCTTTATATTGGCTCTTCTACGCTTAACACCAGTAATTTCCTTGGGACCCGTCACTACGACGAAGTTCTCGTTAATTATGTCCACTATAACGCACTTTCTACCGGCTTCCCTACCTCTTGTTTTAACGCATATCCTACCTACATCGAAAACCGGCAACTTAGCTCCCCCCTGCTCTTCCCTGCTCACACTTTTAAATTTTGTGTAAAGTTAAAATTTATAAACAAGGGGGAAAATAGCGTAAAGGGTACTATGAGCGAGGAGTTCAAGTATATTGTAAGAATAGGAGATAAAGACCTACCAGGAGACAAACGCATAGCCTATGCGCTAGCAAGAATTAAGGGTATAGGAGTTAACACAGCCATAGCAATATCACGTAGACTAGGCATAGATCCGTTCCAAAAGATAGGAAGCCTTTCAGAAGCCGATATAAAAAGACTTGATGAGGCCATAAGACGCCTACATGATTTCAACTTTCCATACTGGTTCCTAAACAGACCCAGAGATCCTCAAACGGGCGAAAACCTACACTTGGTAGGGTCAGAGCTTATACTCCGAGTTAAGTGGGATATAGAGTTAATGAAGAAAATTAAATGCTGGAAAGGCATTAGACATATGCTTGGACTCAAGGTTCGCGGCCAGAGAACCCGCACCACTGGAAGAACAGGCATAACGGTTGGAGTAACTAAGCGCAGGAAATAGGGGGAATTAAGTATGGGAGATCCTAAGAAACCTAGAAAAAAGTGGGAGGGTCCTACACGTCCCTGGGTAAAAGAGGTCTTAATGCAAGAGTTAGAATTAATTGGCAGATTTGGATTAAGGAACAAGCGAGAGTTATGGATCGCTAAAACATTTCTAAGGAAGATCAGGGCGCGAGCACGTAGCCTACTAGCACTTCCATCCAACGAGAGAAAGGTACAGGAGAGAATCCTCGTTGAACGCTTGCATAGACTCGGTCTTCTACCTTCGAAAGAGGCTACAGTCGACGACATTTTAAGCTTGACTGTGGAGCACGTCCTTAGAAGAAGGCTCCAAACAATAGTCTTCGAGAAGGGATTAGCTACGTCAATATACCACGCAAGGCAGCTTATAACGCATGGACATATAGCTGTTAATGGAAGGAGAGTAAGGAGTCCTGGGTACTTTGTAACGAGGGAGGAAGAGGATAAGATAGGGTTCTACACTAGCTCTCCTTACGCAAAACAAGAAATAAAAGTCGGTACGGGGGGTGCTGAACAGACATGAGTTCCGCGCAAAAGAAGGGAAGATGGGGTATCGCCCACATATACGCCAGCTATAACAATACTCTAATACTCATTACAGATCTCACAGGCGCCGAGACCATAGCAAAAGCCAGCGGCGGAATGGTCGTGAGAGCCGACAGGGATAAGCCCAGCCCCTGGGCGGCTATGCAAGCAGCTATGAAAGCAGCAAAAGAAGCTCTGGCAAAGGGCATTGTGAGAGTACATGTAAAAGTTCGTGCCCCAGGAGGTTACGGGCCAAAAAACCCGGGTCCAGGCGCTGCCCCAGCTATCAGGGCTCTGGTAAGAGCCGGTTTAATGGTTGATCGAATAGAAGACGTAACACCACTGCCAACTGACACTATAAGGAAACCTGGCGGTAGGAGAGGGCGCAGAGTCTAGAACGAAATATTCTTTCTTGCTTTTTCTAAATCGATAGACCTTTGCTGAAGCCACGCTAGAAATCTAGGGGATAGAACTAAAGGAACTTGTGTAAGGTCCTTAACCCTTCTGGCTCCTACCAAGAACATAGCTATTTTAAGCTCGTCGATCACTGACCTGAGGTATTCCTTTATACTCTCCACTCCTCCTTTAACATACGCCCTTAAAACAGGTAGCGCTATTCCTACAAGATTTGCTCCTAAAGCAATGGCCTTAGCTGCGTGAATACCTGTTCGAATACCTCCTGTAGCTATTAACGGTAGGGATGTCACGCTACGTACTTCACATATAGAGACAGCTGTCGGAATGCCCCAATGGGAGAAAGTTTCCGATATCCTTGCCTTATAGAACTCCCCCTTCCTTAAGGCTCTATAATACTCTACAAGTGCGAAAGATGTTCCTCCAGCACCCCCTACGTCAATTGCAGAAATACCCGTTGTAATAGCCTTTAGAGCCGCCTCCTTTGAAAAGCCACAACCTGTTTCCTTTAAAATCACAGGTATTTTTATGCTCTCGACTATTTCTCTAATTTTTTCTAAAAGACCTGCGTATACAGGCTCTCCCTCAAGTTGCACGCTTTCATGCAATGGATTCAAGTGTATGGCGAGGGCGTTTGCATCGATCATTTCTAAAAGCCGCTCTATTGTCTCTAGATCAATCTCTCCTAGCACTAACTGACTCGCTCCTATATTACCTACAATAAAAGCCGTTGGTGCTTTTTTCCTTACTACGCTGAAAGTCTCTTCGGCTTCGCGGCTCTTCAATGCTGCTCTCTGACTTCCCACACCCATTCCTATGCCTAACTCCTCAACAACTTCTGCTATTGCTACGTTAATCTCCTTTGTCTGAACGTGACCACCTGTCATTCCTGCAACCATTATCGGAGCTTTAAACTCGTGATCCAGAAAGCTTGTTGTCGTATCTATGTCGCTTAGGTTACTCTCAGGAAGAGAGTCATGTAACAGGTAAATATCCTCAAACCATGCAGTGAGATCCTTAGGTTCAACATTCTCCCTAGAGCATATCTGTATGTGCTCGAGCTTTCTATTTTCGAGAGAATCATCAGCTTTCATGTTCCCACTAGTCTAGCACTTCATGGCTAGAAGTATTATAAAACTTGCGCAGGATTCTCATCCAGACATAGTCCATGAGCACGCGAAATCATTATAGGTGCAGGCATTGAAGAGAGAAGTCCCGTAATATTACCGTTCCATTACTCTACTGAAAGGACAAAACAACGCGGAGTGTGTCATTACGATCAGTTGCATCTTGAGCCCGACTACAGAAGTAGAGCTTCTCTGAATAATTATAGATTTCGGCGACCTCTGCAGATAAACTATTAAATTACGTCACAGTTACCGTTCTCCCGTTTCGTAAAACTATATAAGTTTTCATCCTCACACAAAATTAGCATACACCATAACCCTAAGAAGTATAAAAACACACACCATAATACAGAAACTAATGTTTCAACTCCTTTTCAAAGAGTATGCTTGCATATCCCACTACTGAACTCCTATCACCAGTGATGTCTCCAGACGTAGCGTACTTTAACAGCTTTGCCTTGATACCTCCTAGGTTTTTTGCCACTTGCATTAATACCATTACTGGACCATATCCGCACATTGTGATATCATACTTCATTATAGTATCGTAAAGAAAACGCGGCTCAAGCGTCAAAATCGCTTTTATAGCCTGCATATCCTGCCTTTCCGCACGTTCTTGAGGCTCATAATGTGTAAAATCGCTACTAGCTATAATTATGAAGTTCTTCCCGTGCAGAATCTCACTAAGCGCATCGCCCAGCTCCTTACTTGCAAAAATATTTTGCGCAAGCATCAGTATAGAAACTATTCTAAAGTCCTTTTGGAAGAGAAATTGTAGAAACGGTAGTTGCACTTCTAGAGAATGCTCAAATAAGTGGGGTTCTTCTTCGACCTCCGCAAGGCCTCTCAGGCTTTCAGACAATTCCTCAACTATTTTGCCGTCAACCTCTAATTCTCCAAGAGGAGTTTTCCACATACCCTCAGGATATATGGAGACCGGTGCGCCTACTCCATGGTGGTTGGGTCCCACAAGTACCACTATATCGGGTTTACCGTTCTGTGCGAGCGCATAGAATCCATGCGCTGCAACAGGGCCTGAGTAGATATATCCGGCATGGGGTGAAACCAACCCTAAAATTCCTCGCTCCCCCTTATAATCAACTTTGGGAATCTCTCCAGGACCCAGGCTATGGGTGAAACACCACTTTAGCTGGTTTATAAGCGCCTCTCTATCCCGCTCGTAAAAATATCCAGCTACAGCGGGATTACGTACCCTAATCATAAAACAACCTCACAAGCTATAAATAACATCCTTTATTTAACTACTTTCTTCACTTCTAAAATAGAAGTAAAGGTTCAGCTCACGAGCGTTTTAGAGATTGAGATGAGAACATTAACGGACAGAAATATTGTCCGAGGCGTTCAAAGTAGTTAAGTGGCATGTATGCAGTTCACTACTATCAAAAGTTAAGTATAATAAAATTAGGGACTTCAAAGTCGCCTGCTATATCATTATAGCTTTCGCCTCAAAGGCTTCAACTCCTTCAGGCAGATCCTCGTCAGGTTTTAGTTCTCCCCTTTCTCTTAGAACCTGTCGTGCGAGAAGCCAGTATACTAACGCGAGAGACTTCTTCCCTTTATTGTTTACGGGGATCACTAGATCGACGTAGCTACATACATTATCGGTGTCGCAGAGAGCTATTACGGGTATTCCCTTGATTGCCGCCTCTCGGATGGCCTGAGCATCAGAGCGAGGATCCGTTGCTATCAAAAGTTTAGCCTCAATATAGTTGTCTAATACTGGATTAGTGAAAATTCCGGGAAGGAATCTTCCAGTTATTGCTATTACGCCCGTATACTCTGCGAACTTAGATACGGGTCTCTGACCGTATACTCTAGCAGAAACCGCTACGACATCTTTAGGATCATACTGGGCTATAAATTTAGCCGCAATTCGTATTCTTTCATCTATCTTTCTAACATCGAGTAAGAAGAGACCATCAGGTCTGACACTGTATATGAACTGCTCCATAAATTTATTCTTAATATGCGTCCCTATTCTTACACCAGCTGCTAAGTACTTCTCAAGTGGCACTAATAGTTCAGTTTCTGCCTGCTCCTGCCACTCTCCCTCTCTTTCCTCAGTCAAACCCAACCCCCTCAAGGCAATTTCCGGTCTTTTATAAAAACCTTCCTCTACGCAAGAGAACTTTAAAGTTAAACTTAATAATAACCCTATTAAAAAGGTATAGGGTATCAGCGACGATATTTCCTGTACGTTGCTTTACATGTGGAGCAGTCATAGGAGATAAATGGGAGGAGTACATTAAGAGAGTAAGTAAGGGAGAAGAGCCCGGAAAAGTTCTTGATAGCCTAGGAATTAAGCGGTATTGTTGTAGGAGAATGTTTCTCTCTCACGTGGAATTAATAGATGAAATCTTAAAGTATGAAAAACCACAGGAGGAACGCATATATAAGCGTCGCTATCTGTAGCCTTTCTGCCTTTTTGCTCTTGCTGATCTTCCTCGAGGCTTTTTAGGCTCCGTTCTTCGAGGGTCTTCGACAAGCAAGTATCTATCATATTTAGAATACAGCTCACGCAACTTCTCATTTCCCGTCCATTCCACTAACGCCCTAGCTATGGCTGTGCGTGCAGCAGATGCCTGCCCCATTATTCCGCCACCGCGAACGTTTACGTATACATCTACCTTACTTACGATGTCTTTTCCAGCTAAAAGTAAAGGTTCCATGATCTTCCATCGAGCTAATTCTGGCTGATATATTTCTAACGGTATGCCGTTTATCCTCACACGTCCCCTGCCTTCCCTAACTACTACACGCGCTACCGCCGTTTTCCTCTTAGCGGATGCTAGCACGACCTTCATAAGGCACCCCCTATCTGTTTGGCTATATGCTCTAAAGTGACGTATTTTTCGTTAACTTTTCGGGGTTTCGCTTCATTCAATACTACTTTTCGGGCATCTTTAAACTCTTCGGGAACCCCAATATATACCTTTAACCGCCTAAGAGCCTCTCTTCCTCTAGCCTTTTTACGAGGAAGCATACCCCTCACCATTCGCTTAAGCATCCTGTCGGGTCTTCTTGGCCTCTTAACACCCCTCTTCTCTGGGTTATAGTACGTTCTCCACTCCAACCTCTTCTTGAACCGACTAATTACACTAAGAGGCGAGCCTGTGACGATAGCTTTCTCAGCGTTAACTATTATCACCTCCTCCCCTCTCAAGAGCATTTTTGCTACATGGCTTGCTAATCGCCCTGCTATGAGTCCTGTTGCATCAATAACTATTTTCTCCGATTTTCCGGTGCTCAAGACACATCACTACCTTAAGATTTTTACATTGGACCCTCTTGGATTTTGTTCAATAAACTCGTGAATATAAATTGCCTTTCCTCCGGCTTTAACTATTTTCTCTAAGGCCTTCTTTGAAAAAGACCAGGCCGCCACTGTTACGGGATGCTCGAGCTTTCCGCTTCCCAAGACTTTTCCAGGAACTACTACAGTCTCATTAGGGTTAGTATACCTGTTTATCTTGCTTATATTTACAGCTATTCTCTGCCTCCTTGGTTTGAGCAATAGCTCCGCTACGTAACGCCATATGGGAGCTCCGTGGGCTCGAGCCTGCTTCCTAAGATATGCCACTAGCAATCGTAGGTGAATGTTTGTTGGACCGGTTCTCCTCATGCACGGACACCTTATCCGATTGAGCGGGAGATCTTTATTAATTTAACTAGCTGTCTCCTGACCTACAACTACTCGTTCCAGTATTCTCTTAAAATTCCTGACTTTGTACTTTAGGACGAGAATAGAAAGGATGAAAGCATCGCGGGGAGGAAGAACACCTATACCCTCAATTTTAAATATGAAAGCATCTTCCCTACCCCTTACCTTGATTGCCGCCGTGGGACATATCTTTACACAGCTCATACATAGTGAGCAAACGTAGGGGTTTGAAACGCTGACCCCCTCTTCCTTCATCTCGAAGACTTTTCTGGGACACTCCTCTACGCACTGCCCGCAAAGAATACACTTCTCCCTATCAATGCTTATTACAGGCAGGTATTTGAAAGCGGCAACACTTACTGGCTGCCATTTCGCGTGCTGTTTTCCTAAACCGTAATGTGCATATGCTTCCAG
>QMSC01000053.1 GCA_003649515.1 Thermoprotei archaeon
ACAAAGCCTAGGGACTGGAACGATCGTAACGGCCATGGAACGCATGTAATTGGCATAATTGCAGCAGTATTCAACGACATAGGCGTCGTTGGCGCAGCTCCTGAAGTAGAGATCTACGCGATAAAGGTTCTCAACGATGCAGGATATGGTTACTGGAGCGATGTTATAGAGGGAATTGAGTGGGCATTAAAGGGACCTGACGGATACATCGACAGGGATGAAGATGGAGTAATAGTTGGCGATCCAGAGGATGATGCCGCTGAAGTCATAAGCATGAGCCTCGGTGCTTCAAGTGCTCCGGAAGCTGTCCATGACGCTATAAAAACAGCTTATGCTTATGGCGTAGTTATAGTTGCAGCCGCGGGTAATGAAGGGGAATCTACTCCCTGCTATCCAGCCGTTTACGAAGAAGTTATAGCCGTAGGGGCAATAGACGAGGCAGATAACGTACCCTGGTGGAGTAACAGGAATCCAGAACTAACTGCACCGGGAGTAAACGTGCTTTCTACATACAAAAATGATGGTTACGAGGAGTTAAGTGGGACTTCTATGGCCTGCCCACACGTGTCAGCGACAGTAGCTTTAGTGCAAGCCGTGAGACTAGCCAATGGAATGTTGCTGCTATCTCCTGACTCCGTGAGGAGCCTGTTACAGAACACAGCAGACGATTTAGGCGAAGCAGGCTACGACTCCCTTTACGGATATGGCGTAGTCAGAGCAGATAAGGCTGTAAGCGAAGCACTTAATCCTTAAACGATTTTAAAGTTTTTTCTTTTTACTTTACGCAAGAAGTTACAGTGCTTCATTAGGAATGAGAAAGCCATCTAGTTGGGAGAAGTTTCATCGCTTCAGCAGGATGATCTTCACCTGCCGATTCTTAAGGCTTAACACTAAGCAAACTCTCCTCTCTACCGTAAGTTCCTTGGCTTCAAGTAGGTCAAAGGCTTCGGACACAGCTTCAAGAATTTTAATCATAGTTCTCAGCTCTCTTTTAGGGATTAAAGACGAAGAGCACGTCTCCCTTGTTTGCATGTGCCAGACTCGTTATAGCTCCTTCTGTTGAGGCAGGGAACCTCTTGCACTTGGATCTCATCATTATTGCAGAAAGGAACGAGATGGGCTCAGAGCCCTCCTCTATGCTTGACGTTCCAAGGAACGTGTCTAGAGAACATGTAACTCCCCTGCTGTACCTTCTCAAGGAGCCTGAAATCATATAACCACAGTGCGCTAAAGGTTCGCCTTCGAGAAGCTCAAACTCCTCCAGCAAATGGTAACTCTTAACCATCAGCGAATATCCCGCCAAATCTGGCACTACACTTGTTGAAGAATGGACGGATCTCGCTCCAAACATCGTAAGCATATATGTCACTGTCGAGGGAGTTCTTTATAGACCTTACAATAAACTATTTGACTGCCTCCTTAACTTCCGGCACATCAGGACAAAGACATGGAGCCCCTTCAACAGAAATCGCTGGACGTGCATGTAGTATTATTGGCCTCCCATCAGCATCAACATATAGTGCATCCTTATGCTCTTCGATAAGCCAATAGGAAGCACTCTCTGGAACCAGCTGAATTAGAACTAATAGTCTCCTTCTCCTAGCCAACTCAACGATCTCGTCGTACTTTAAGAAATCCCAGACACCCGGCTTCGAGTTGACTTGAGACCAGAAGAGCCTCATCCTTACAAGCTTAAAGCCAAGCTTTTGATGTTCGCGAGATCCTCCTCCCAGAAGTCCTTCCTTGGATGATGTGGTCGATAATATTGAGTACCTATGAAGGCTTCCTCCGCTTTTAATACGAACACCATTCAAAGGAGCCCTTTAAGATACAACGTTAAGCAGAGACTTCCAAATTAAAAATAAATTATCCAGGTTATCTAATTATTCGTAAGAATGGTGGGAGTCTATGGCGCGAGCGGGACCGCCAGTAATACTAGTGTGGCTCGATTGCCTGGCTGGAGATGTTTTCGTGAACATGTACAAGAATGGGGAATTACCAAATCTCTCAAGCTACTTCGAGAATGGGATATTTATCGAAAACGTCATATCCTGTTTTCCAACGGTATCGGAATCTGCTGAGGGAGGGATAATATCGGGCTTCTTCTCTGGAGAGACAAATATGGTAGGAGAGCGTTACTTCTCAAGAAAGTTGCGTATGATAAGGCATTACAAGCTCAATGCTAGAGCCGAGATGGACTTCAACGCTCGCCTAAAGAAAAGGACTATAGATACCGTCATAGGCGAAACCGTGGCTATGGGCAGGATAATAAGGACTTCCCGTGAGAATATAGATGACGTCAAAGCCCTAAAACATGAAAGGGAAGGGTCGCTCGAAATCGTGGAAAGGAGGCTAGAAGTAGCCTCTAGAATAGTCCTGCTAAAAAGACCCAAGTTGCTATTCTTCACTATATCTGCGGACTACATTTCACACGTCAATGGAAGAGACGGAGGAGCCGTTAAGAGGTTTATAGAGGAGTTTGATAGGAGATTTCCGATCCTAGTGGAATCCCTCAATAAGGCTTACGGCAGAGATAACTACGCGATTTTCATCTTCTCCGATCACGGTTCAGCTAGCGTTGCTAAACACCTAGACCTTCCTCAGTTACTAGAAGAGGAGGGATTTAATCCTGCTACAGCTGATTTGCTGATGGAACGGAGAGACGTAGATTCTGCAGCGCTGTCCAATGGCCGCCGAATGGGACTCGTGTATTTCGCTCATCCCAAGTATGGATGGAGGAGGAAGCTGAGCTATAAGCAACTGAGAAACTACCCCCATAAGGGGAGAAACCTAGACCTACTGGAACTATTCGCCCAGTTGGAGGGAGTGGAACAGGTTTTCGCGAAGCGAGATCAAAAATCCGTAGTTATAGTTTCCAAGGATGGGGAGGGAGTCATACAATACGATCCAGCCAGTCGCAAGTACAAGTACTCAGTGCTACGTGGATCAGATCCGTTAGGCTACGAGCTAGAGCCTAGGTGGATGGGTGAGGAAGAGTGGCTTAGGAATACCTTTAAACACGAGTATCCTGATGCCATAGTTCAGCTATACCACATCTTTAAGTCCAAGAACTGTGGAGATATAGTTCTAAACGCGGCACCGAACTGGGATTTTTGGGAACCCTGGGACATTTCATATCCAATTTTAAGGGCTGCACATGGAGGATTATCGAAAGATGAAATGATGACCTTTATATTGGCTAAAGGTCCCGGCATGAGGAGGGTTGAGATAAAGTGTGCGCGACTGATAGACATCTTCGCAACCATAGCCACATATTACGGCGCTAAGGATCTAGTGGCCGACACTCATGCAGTTGAGAGAATGTTAGGGAGCGCTACTGCCCGCTAAGCTTCAAGCTCTGAATGACCTTCCTCGACTCCTCATCCAGTCCAAAGTCCCTATAGTTTATTCTAATAGTTTTAATGGCTCCGCGAAAGTCGTAGTACTTCTGAGCGTACTCATATCCCCACCTATTCCAGAACTTATTGTAATAGGGACTTTTAGCAAGTAGGCCTACTTGTCTCCCAGGGAAGCTTGGAGGTATGCTTATATGACCGTAGAAGAAGGCGTAATCTCCGAAGAGCTTTACGAACACCAAAGAATCCTTTTCGTAGGGTATGCCTACCGACGTCATGCTCCAGGGGCTTCCATGCATCTGACAGAAGGATACGGATCCCACAATCCTCTCATGACACCCCTCACCGCTTATGAGCACGCCGGGTATCTGTGCTCTCAGCTCCTCTATAAGCCTCTTCAAACCCAACTCCATGTTACATTTAGGATCGTCTATGACCACTAGCGTCTGGTCCAGGTAAACTGCCTCCAGAGCAAACTCTAAAACTACCTTAGAAATATTGCCCAGCAGGTACTTGCGCCAGGCCCTTGCACAGGGCCTCATGTAAGCGAAAGGCAGCGTGGCAGCTCCTGGGAAAGTTCCTGGCCAGCCCCGCTTTCTCCCATGCCTATCTACTATTTGATAACGCCATAGCTTCCTATAAGCTGGTAAGCTGTAGTCAAGACCTAGGCAGTTCATACTGGGCATGATCTTATATCCGGCTTCGCGAGCGACTTCAACCATCTCTCCAAACCTCTCCGGACCTCCAAGCTCTTTAGCGGGATAGTACTCCGGATACCGCCCATCCCACCTCCAACTCCAGCCGGGCAAGTACAGTATGGTATCCCTAGGAGCTCCTAGCTCTTCAAGCTCCTCAACAAGCTTTATTACATCGCTGTAATCGGCAAGTATAACGCCATCAGATGCCCACATATCGACTATCAGCACTAAGCGCGTGTTGAAGGCCCACTTGGGGATGTTTGGGTTCTCCTCCTTCTTCCTTATTTTAAACGCTCTCTCCATCCAGGACTTATAATCCTCCACCGCTTCATCCATCGTACCGAACTCGTCTACTAGCAGTTTAGGAACCCTTGGCTTGGAATACCCTGACCAGGGTCTAAGCTCCCAGATAATCTTAAAGCCGTCTACAAGCTGCTTCACAAAGACGTTGCTAAAGTGGAGAGGCTTGTACCTCGTCCCCACCCTAATCCACTTATCGCCAACCTTTGCTAACAAGAATTGAGCGTTTAACATCACTGGATAATCTATGCTCCAAGTCTCGCCAACGGGCATATCGGTATCCAACATTACTCCACTTTTACCTGGGACGTGTATTTCCGTAGCGCCCTTAATTTCAACTCCCGCTCTAAAGGCATCACCCTCACGCAAAAAGCGCTTCACAAAACACACCCTTTAAACTCTCTCGACCTTCTGGGTTAATAAACTTTCATATTCTCAAGTCCTCTTTATCTATTATGGAGAAAACAAGCCTTGGAATCGAGATCGTTGATATAGCTCGGAACTCAAGGTATGAAGTATATATCTATAAATGTCTGGCACCGATGCCGTTTAGGAGGTGCAAGAGCAGGAGCGAATACTTGGAGGAAGTTACTCCAAGGGTCTTTGCAAGGAACTCTTGGTCTTCAGGAGAAGATGTTAAGTGCTACTCAGGAGCTTTAAAATACAAGCTACTTTATTTTATAATTAATAGTTAAAAAGTAGTAGGCGAAAGTTCCATGCTCGTTGAATTAATGTTACTCGTGGCAGTTTTAGTTGCTTTAGTGGTAGCAGTCTATATCCTAGTAAGAGTGTTGAGGGAGTATCTGCACTTAAAGAAGATGATAAAGCTGGTTGAGGATACGATAAGCGAGGAAGGAGGATAGCGCGACTCCATGGATAGCCTGAGGTTACGATAAATAATGAGGCGAAGCAATTCTACAGGAAAACGGGCAGGGAACGCATTAAAGATCCTTTTCTAACACTTCATTTTTGTGAAATTTATCACAAGAAATATAGCATTGCGACGTTTCTATACTGCGATGATCAAGGTTGGCGTTTTCCTACCTCAGGGATGGCGGCTTGACCTCCCTAAGGACCTCAGCCCTATAGAACAGTGGAAGATTATAGTCAACGTGGCTGAGAAAGCTGAGGAGCTGGGCTTTGACTCCGTGTGGGTTTTCGATCACTTCCACACTTATCCCAAAGCGCTTTCAGGTAGAAGTGTCTTCGAAGCGTGGACAACACTTACGGCAATTTCCCAAGTAACTAAGAGGGTGAGGCTTGGAACTCTAGTTACATGCATCCTTTACCGATATCCTACAGTCCTAGCGAAAATAGTCGCTAACTTAGACGTCATGTCAGGTGGTAGAGTAGAGTTCGGTGTCGGAGCCTGCTGGTATGAGCACGAGTTTATAGGCTATGGGATAGAGTTTCCAGAACCTCCTAGAAGGGTTAGAGTGCTCGATGAAGCTCTGCAAATAATAAAGATGATGTGGACTCTAGATGAAGTGAACTTCGAGGGGAGGTACTTTAGGATTAGGGGAGCGCTAAATGACCCCAAACCAGTTCAAAAACCACATCCACCGATATTAGTAGCCGGTAAGGGCGAGAAGCTAATGCTAAGAGTAGTAGCTAAGCACGCCGACAAGTATCACATCTGGGGCACACCGGAGTTCTACTCCAGAAAGTTGGATGTTCTCAAGAAGCACTGCAAAGCCATTGGGAGGAACTATGATGAGATAATAAAGGTTCACGACGGAATAACCATAATGGGTACGGAGGAGGAAGTGAAGAGAAAAATGAAGGAGTCCGCGTACATAGTTCTAAGCGGAATGAAATATGAGAGCTTGAAGAGAAGCCAATACCTGGGAACCCCTGAGGAGATCGTTGAGAGAGTAAAGGAGTACATGAGATTGGGAACCACGGAGTTCATATTCTACTTCCCCGATGCTTACAAGATAACTCCACTAGAAGAGTTTGCGGACAACGTACTACCTCAGCTGAAAAAACTTTAGACCGCCAGTGATGGAATAATTGGTTAAAGGTCTCAGAGAGTTTCAGGGACTGGACTAATTAAACATTTGTTTTTATAAAACTGATAGATGGAACAGTTTGTCCCTCTAACAGCCGCGTAGTTAAATACACCATCGTCATAATGGTTTGTGAGAAGCTAGAAGTTCGAAACCAAAGGTGAGGGAATGAGAGAGCTCTTAAGGGTCAGGAGGAGTTTTTGGGATCCTAGGGTGAGCCTTCCAACGCTCCTAGGAATAGCTTTCTCCCTAGTTTTCCTATATTTGCTCCGCGGTACAGGGATTGTAAGTATAGTCCTCCTAACCTTCGCTCTCTACTGGGCGTTCGATAAATTAGGATATACCTACATAGTTGACCTAGAAGAAGTTAAAGTCGTGCGCGAAGGAAGGGTCATAGGAGAAGTCTCGCTTAAGGATATTAGAAGAATGAGGATAAGAGTTCACGGGGGAAGACCAAGGAACTTAACAGATCTGGCTCTCGTCTCGTCCCTCCTCATAATGGAGAGAGGTCCCGGTTTGTCATTTATTCTAGATATAGGGGATATAGAAGTACTGGACGAAGAGGGTCGAAAGGTCCTCAAGATAAGAGGCATTAAGGTGAGGGACTTTTTAAGAGCACTCAACGAGGCATTAAAACCCTTACAAAGATGACGCCAGAAAGCTTCCTGCCTTAGCGGGAGCGACCGGTGCCGAGAGATTTAAATAGTAGGGTGCTTCAATGAAACCCTACGAGAGACAAGATCTCCTCATTTAAGTGGGGAGAGACAAGTAGTCATTCCTAGTGAAACCTCAATAGAAGCTGGAGACGAAACGAGATATATTTGAGGGAAAGAAATTTTTCAAATAGACTTGGAAGAGTGATATAATGAGGTTTATCTTAACGCTCACTTTAGGGACCAACGCCATAGGTGCGTTAATACTCTTCTCTATAAGCTATCTATCCTTTAAGGCCCTGAAGATGACAAAAGTGAGGTTTTTCCTATTCCTCTTCCTAGGATTCTCAATACTAGGTGTAGATTCCTTCCTAAAGGCCGTAATCTTCTCCATACTGCTCGCAACTCCGGCCCCAAGAGTAGTAATGTACGTTTCAACTCTAACCCTTAGCATACTTTCCACGCTCGCTGAAGTGTTCGCGTACATACTCATAGCCCTTGGATATACTGACTACTTTAGGTCGTATGGGAAACTCTTCTTAGCCGCACCCATAGTTCCGGTACTTGCAGTTCATCTATCGGGTCTCATAATAGCCATCTTTCTCCTCTTGTACATAGTATTTCAGGCCTTCACCGCCTACGTTCACAGCAGGAAAAGGAACCAGCTTTTAGTAATGGTGGGCTTCTCAACGATACTCCTATCGAGAATACTTAGACTCATAGCCATCACCGCGTTCTCCGACTCACTCTTCATAGCATCAAATCTAGTGTACTTTGCTGGCCTCTTGTGCTTCTTAATAGTTGTCCTCATGGTGACCCGCAGTGGCAAGGAGACGAAGGTCTAGGCTCAGGATACTCGTTGACATACTACAATCCATTGAAAGGGAAAGTGGAGTTCGGATTACTCAAATACTTTACTCTGCAAATCTCCCGTACGACCGCTTAGTGAGATACCTAAACGAGCTAAAGGAAAAGGGGTTAATTAAGGAGGTAAGGGAAGAGGGAGCCGTAAAGTACTTTCTAACCAAAAAGGGTTTTGAATTTCTAAGCGAGTTTAGGAGGATTGAGAGGTTCGCAGAAGCTTTTGGCATAGAACTCTGA
>QMSC01000054.1 GCA_003649515.1 Thermoprotei archaeon
AGGTGGGAGCCTAAAAGGGCAATAAACATCCTAAAAGCAAGAATCCTCCCCACTTAAGTAGGGGGAGTGTCAACCTTTAATGGGAAAGCGTAGAATTAAGTTGAAATCAGTAGTGTATATATACATTATGTTATTTCAAGGGATGGGCTTAGGTTGGCTTCGAAGGAAGAGTAGTGAGACTATTGGAAACCGCTAAAACCACCGTGAATTATGCTAGTGCGGGGGGCGGGATTTGAACCCGCGCAGGCCTACGCCACGGGAGCTCTCATCCTCGTGGATCCTGAGTCCCGCCCCTTTGACCTGGCTCGGGCACCCCCGCCGCTACATAGTATCGTTCCAGCGCTAATAAATTTTATTTTGAACTTCTTCAACTCTCTCGAATAGGTCAACTATACTGCTTTCCGTAACGTCTACGCATTTCAAAAACTCCTCCACTTCTTTCGTGATCGAAGTACATAGCTCAAAGTACTCCTTCGATATAATGTTCATGTTAAGGAGAGTTGCTAGCTGATCGTGATCTATAGTCTTTACCCATCCTTCTACATTATTTTTAACGACATCTATTTTCAAGTCTTGGTACCAAACGCAATTCCGTGAAAAGATTTCCGTTGGTGTATTCACATTAACATAGATGCCTTTCAATTCGTTTTTCTGCGAGTAATAAAAGTGGCACGTGAGCATAGAACCAACTTTCACGATGGTCGTTCCGTAATCACCCTCTTCCTTCCTAATATTGAGCCCATCATAAAGGCCTCCAGGCCTAAAGTCCCGTTTTATGTAAAGGTATCCCCCTTTCACCTCTCGTAATAGTCCATTTATATCCACTCTTCCTCCTCCTATATCCTCGTGAATTATTCTGAATCTCTCCCCCACGTTGAGGATGTCCTGGCAAATGTATTCTTGTACACTTTCAGAGATCTTCTCGGGGTCCAGACCCTTCTCGATTAAAAGCTCACTAAAGTTTAGAATTTTCTCAAATCCATTCGAAATGGACTTGAAGTAATGATGTAAGGGAAGCGTTGGAACGACCTTTCTTCTCATCTCATCGAGAGCCTTTTTTGCCTCAAGAGGGAACGTGACCTCAACTAACGCGTCTCCAGGAGTTATCTTAGAGGGTGTGGGTAGTTTTGACAAATCCCTCTTCAAGGATTGTATCTGCTTTTTCAGCTCATTAAACTCGGCTATTAGCTCTTCTAAAGACGCGAAGCGAGCGCTACTTCTTATTCGAATGCCCCAGTCCTCTAATCGTAACATGTTCAATAAGTATAATAGATCGCGGATCTTCCTAGGATTGTGGATGTGGCGGCTGATGCTATTTTTTCCTCCCTCTACTAAGCGCATGTATTTACCATTAACTACTAATCCCTTAGCGAGCAACGGCTGCGAGAGAAATGAGGGTTTTCTGACGTGTACAACGACTTCTTGGCCAGGTTTTATGTCATGTGATGGAAGAATACCCTTAGTAATGCCGAGATTTACTATAGTTCCTCTTTCACATGTACCTTCAGCTACCCCCTTATAGGAGGAGTAAAGTTCAGGCTGATAGGCTTTTACTATAATATCGGGGAACCTCTCCCGAAAAACCTTCAAAATAGCTTCAACAGGCCCTCCATTACCTATTATGGTAACCCCTTTTTTGTCATCTCTATCCTTTACCGTAGCGTCGGGAGGTGCTAGCAGGGGCTTCGTTAACTTAAACCTAGAAACTATAGGAGGTGTTGGCTGTGTTATGTCGAAGCCCGCGTCGAGGAATAGAGCTGTGAGGGCGGTTGCATAGATTCCTCTTATTCTTATAAGAGGCTTTTCTCTGCGCTCAATCATCTTATTTTGCTCTTACCTACCTAGTCCTTAATTTGCTCTAGGAGTGTAACGGCTTGCCAAATAGATGTTCGTGCAAAGAGGGGCATATTGGGGTCTTGGGATATCTCTTCCAATATGCTGATAGCATTTGCTGCTCGGAGACCTGGAGTCAAGTTCTTCTTTTTAAGCATCTCTATAGCCTGAGATGCGGCACGCCTAATATTCCTGGGTATCCCTGTATCCTCAGCAACTTTTTGCAGGATGGCGATTGCCTGACTTATCTGAACTTCTCTCTCCGACATATAAGACACCTCCAAACACTCTTCAAAAATCAGAGATAATTCATTCAGGGCTCACTTTTAACTATTTCCCTTAAGATACAGATTGTTTAGTAATTCCGGGTACGCTAGATGTCTCGCGTTGCTTCGAACTAAAACTAATTTCTTAAGCGATTTATGATGAGTAGAAGCTTCCTTTTACAAGGTCTGCACTTAGTGATTCAGCTGCTCTGAAAGCCTAAGTCTCGGCTGCTGATAAGTGGCTGCCAAAATATTTTAAGCATAGATTCAACGCCTATTTCTAGAGGTTTCAATCATTACACGTGAGAATTGGTATACTATCCGAAGGGTGCGGATAGAAGATTTAAAGAAAGTTTATGAAGTGGAGAGTTTGTCCTTTAAAGAGCCCTACCCCCTATTTCTCCTTTACACATTTTACTGGATCTCCCCTGACCTCTTCTTTGTCGCCGAGAAAAGGGATACAGGGGATATAATAGGGTACATTATTGGGGTCATCCGCAAAAGTTTCCTAGGACATATAGTTTCCCTCGCTGTACATCCTAAGCATCGAAGGAGAGGAGTAGCTACTAGCTTAATGAAAAGGTTGGAGGGTGAATTTATCAAGCGAGGAGTTAAGGCTCTACGACTCGAAGTCCGAGTCAGTAACACTGTAGCTAGAGAATTCTATCTAAAGTGCGGCTTCCTAGAAAGCTATATTATACCGGGTTACTATGGAGATGGAGAAGCATGCGTGGTGATGTACAAGCGCGTAGCTTGAAGAGGTATCCCTTAGGCAATATTGTCTACGGCGATCTCTGTGAAGGCTGCCGCATTTGCATGCATGGGAGAAAGGCTGTAATTTTTATTACAGGTCTATGCCCTGTAAACTGTTTCTACTGTCCAATAAGTGCCGAAAGGAGGGGTAAAGACTTAACGTTCGTGAACGAAAGGCAGGTGTCGAGCCTCAAGGAGTTGTTGGAAGAAGTAGAGTTAATGGATGCTGAAGGTGCAGGAATTACAGGAGGAGAGCCACTAGTAAGACTCGAGAGAACAATTAATTATATTAGGGAGCTGAAAAAGCACTTTGGAAAGGATTTCCACATACACCTTTATACATCCTCTCAAGTTCTGAGCGATAGTAAGGTGAGAAAGCTTGAGGACGCTGGCCTAGATGAATTAAGGGTGCACGTAGTAGACAGAGCTCACTGGAATACTGTAACCTACATTTCAAGAGAATTTTCCCATGAGTTGAGCGTGGGGCTAGAGATGCCAGTGCTTCCCGATAAGGGTGAGGAGCTATATGAGATGATAGAATTCCTTTCGCTGAAAGGTGAAATCGACTTTGTTAACCTCAACGAGCTTGAATTCAGTGAAACGAACGCGAGCTCCCTTCTAGAGAGGGGATACGTACTGAGGAAAGACTCAATGGTAGCAGCTCAAAATAGTTACGAAACAGGCATTCAAGTATTAAGGAGAGTTTACGAGAATGGGCTACCAGTTTCTCTACATCTCTGCCCTGCAGCATATAAGGATACGATTCAGACAAGCTTGCGTTACTACAGAAGGGGGTTGAACGTAGCGAAGACCTATGAACTCGTGACTGATGAAGGTCTCATGACATATGCTATTGTGTCACCGGTGAGCAAGGAACTTGAAGGCTGTTCATTAATAAGGGATCTCGAGGACGTATACTTCAGTGAAAACGCTGTACATATAAGTGCGCTCAAGCTCATCCCGATGAGATGTCTATCAAGGGTTAGGATAGTAGAGGAAACTCCTACCTATGAAAGGATAAGAGTAAGTGAAGAGGAGGTATCGTGCTAGGGCTTTTGGGCTACAATTATATAACCTGTATGCGCAATCACTATATTTCTGGGGCGCGTTTCACCTTTTTTGACCTTATATGTTCTTTGAATGTTCTCCACGGCCTCTATCTCAATGAATCCTTTTTCTCTCAAGACGAGAACCGTTCTCTCAAGCTGGTTTACTGTGGGCACGAAGGCTATGAAGATTCCACCATTTCGAAGCGAGTTAAAAGCATGTTCAGTAACGAGCCATGGGGTGGGCATATCTAGGACAACGGCATCGATATCCCTTTCATCTATGCCCTGAGTAATGTCTTTCTGCTTTAAACATACATATCCTATAAGATTCGCTTTCTTAAGGTTCGTAGTTGCCAGCTTAATGTATGTTGGGCTGATATCGTAGGCGTACACTTTACCATTTGGACGCACAATACTTGCGAGAAAGGCTGTTAGAAAGCCGGAACCGACACCTGCTTCAACGACGCGAGAACCTGGGGAAATACTGGACATAAGTAACATGTATCCAACATCTTTGGGATACAAAACTTGGGTTTTCCTTTTAAAGCCCAGATACACGACTTGCCAGAGAGCTGGTCTAACAACGACAAATTCTATGCCTAAATGTGTTTTTAACCTGCAACCATAGTCCTTGCCAATAAGCTCTCCGAGCTCAACGACTCCCATATCGGTATGAAGTGTACTGCCGGGCTCCACTTCTACAATGAACTTCCTTTTTGAATCGAAATATAGCATTACAACGTCTCCTCGCTTAATCAACAGTAGCACCCCTAACAATACTTTGATCGGGGGTTAAAAATCCGTTTATTGTACGTAGATCGCGCGGTGCATCATAAAGCATATAAAAAACATGGCAAACAAAAATAATGAAGCCGGGGTCGCCTAGCCTGGCCAGGGCGCCGGACTCATAGTCACTTAGCGCATAGGGCTAGAGAAGTGAGGGGAGATCCGGTTTTACCCGGGTTCAAATCCCGGCCCCGGCATATCAACACCCGCTTCTATGAACAATAATCTGTGGAAAATACTGTAGAAATTTTACGACAGAAAGATTTATGGGCCCGAGGGGATTTGAACCCCCGACCTTCCGGTATCTCCGGTACATTTCTGGAGCCGGACGCCCTCGGCCGAACATCGTCTACCTGGCTAGGCTACGGGCCCTGTTCAATGAATGTAGTTTACCTTAACTCTTATAACCTTTGCGTCGCTTAGAGGATGCGTTTTCAAAGCGCATATAGTACTCGAGAAACTCTCTAATAGATGGAGGAACTTCATTGAACGTACTCTTCTAGAAGCCAGTCGACAGCATTAAGCGCCGAACCACTGGAACGAGTAGTACTCTATCTCGCCTTTAGGGGTTAGCGTGGCTAGGACGAACTTCTTCCTCACACTATGGGATAATCTTCCTGCACGCACTATTTCTAACGGATCTATTGGCTTATCGTAGGGATATACGTACACGAGGAAGGGTGCGTGGTCTATTCCGGGACCATACTCATATACTGCGAACGTGGCACCAAACTTTATTCCCGACTTCACGACATAGCCCTTTGATCTCAAGTCCTTATACACTTTATAAGCCTCATCGAAGTTTGAGTATTCTTCTCTCCCAAGTTCGATGAGCCTATCTAAAGTCACAATATTGTCACCTTCATATACTTCCAACACTCCCCTCTCAACGAGGTAAACAGCTTCCATTAAAGATATTTCAAGTACGTCTTCGACTGAGAGATCCTTAACCTTTCTAATACTCACGAATCTTCCGTAAAAGCCGCCTCGATATAGCTCCCTACTCTGAGCTTTATCCGGAACAACTATCCTTTTACCCACAAGCAGAGCTTTGAATTTAATCATTCCAGTAACCTCTTATTATTTTTCAAAGTAAAGCTTAATACGTTAACGTTTCCTTAAATTAACGGGTGCTCATAACGCAGAGAATAGCTATAAGGATACCTCGAGAGCTTGAAGAGGCCATGGAAAGGCTCATTGAAGCACAGGTCTACAAATCTAGGTCAGAGATAGTTAGAGAGGCCGTTAAAGAGCTTCTTAAAAAGGAATTTTGGGGGCTTAATGAGGGGTGGACGCGATGGGAGAAGCGTCTATTCAGAGGCTAGATTTGGAAAGCCTTCTATCGGAAAATAGGGTACATCTGCTTACGGCACCACCCGGCGGAGGTAAAACGATTTTCGCGTTGCAGTTTCTACTTAATGGCGTACTTAAAGACGAACGAGCAGCGTACTTCATAACTAATGAATCCCTTCTAAGTCTATCAACGGGCTCGAAGGCTTTCGGATGGCCATTAGAGGAGTTTCAGAAAAAGGACATGCTTATCGTTTACTACACTCCTTTCTCCAGACTCTGGAGGAATTTCGAGTACTCACCCAAAAACTTTGAGCAGGTGGTACAAGCAATAAAAGTAACTTTAGAGAGCGAGAGAAAACCTGTGAAGAGAATAGCTATCGATAGCTTAGACGGTCTTCTTCCCTTATCGATCCCTACAGAGGCTAGAATAGACTTCTATAGAAGGCTTATAGAAGTCCTCGAGGAGAATAGTAAATATACATGTCTTCTGACCGCAAGCCCTATGTTGGGTGAATTTCTTGCACATTATGTGCACGCTTTCTTCGAAATAAAAATCGCGAGGACTGGAGGAAACATAAGACGAACGCTTGTGGTGAGAAAGATCAGATGGAGTGAAAGTGGGTTAGAGAGACAGTCCTTTACCTTAACACTAGTGCCAGGAGTAGGCTTCGTGCTCCAAAGGGAGTGAAAGAATCCTTATATAGCCTTAGATAAAATTATTTTCCGAGTAAAGGGGCCGTAGTCTAGCCTGGTATGATGCGCGGCTTGGGCCCGCGTGGTCCCGGGTTCAAATCCCGGCGGCCCCATAGGCTTGTATGAGGTTTAATTATTGAAACGTATTGTTCTCGTTCCTTCCCGGCTTAAATAAACCAAAAAGCTTTAAAATTTGCACGAATATCAATAGAACGCCGGGGTAGCTCAGCCAGGTAGAGCGCTCGGCTGTTAACCGAGTGGTCGTGGGTTCGAATCCCACCCCCGGCGTACCTACAGGTATGTCGTTAGGGCGAGGTTTTGTGCTCTTCGCCTTTAAGCGGTGTTAGGGGCATCATTAACGGTACTGATTGTCCTTGAGGAACTATTATCACTAAGTTTCCTTTCTCACCTATCCTCTCTAGGGCCGCGATGTAGTAGTAAATTATGGCGTAATCTGAGCGGTTATAAGCCTGGATTATCAAAGCTATTGCGCGTCGTTGCGCTTCCGCCTGGATTAAAGTTGCATTAGCTTGGGCGAGCGCTCTAATTATCTGTGCCCTGGCTTCGCCTTCAGCCTCCAGGATCCTTGCTGCAGCGGAAGCATTAGCTTCAATGAGCAGCTTTTGGCGTTTATACTCAGCGGCCAGTGCCTCTTGCTGAGCGGCTAACTTTAACTCTATAGCTCGTTTAATAGCCTCTGGAAAATCTATATTCCTAACAGCTACGTCAATTATCTGGAGACACCCTTTAACAGTGGGGTCTTCGCGAAGCCTTGCTTCGACTTCTTGTACTATTACTCCTCTCACTTTCTCACGCCTTTCAATGACTTCCGTTAATTTGTACCTCGCAATAACGTTCCTGACGGTTTCTCTGACTATGGGTACAATAACGCTCTCCTCAAAGTCGAGGAGAGGGTATCTTGTTACGAGGATTTTAATGGCTTCGTCATTTCTCTGCACTTGGTACCTAACTGTAATGTCGATGTATACGGTTGCTCCATCGCGCGTTATAGCTTGCACTTCAGGATAATCTCGTGGAGGGTTTTTGAACATATCCACTGTTTCTACGCGAAGGTAAACTATCTTCACACCTTGCCATGGGGCTTTAATGAAGTATGCTGGTCCGTAGACTACGCCCACGATCGAGCGGGAGAGTGGGTCATATATCACTGCGGCCTCGCTTATATCAACGTAACTCACGATCCCCGCTATTAGGATCGAGCTGGCGATCAAGGCCAGTATAATTATGAGTAAAAGGTATTTCGTGAG
>QMSC01000055.1 GCA_003649515.1 Thermoprotei archaeon
CGAGGACTCAGGGAGGTGTAGAACGTGTTTAGGGAGAAGGCTTCAGAACCGGTATATAGTGGAAGGAATTTTAAGGTTTTTAAGAAGACCTTTCAGGGGCCTAAGGGTTCATTCATAGTGGATATTGTGGAGCATCCTGGAGCCGTTGTAATACTACCCTTAAAGCAAGATAATAGGATAGTCTTCATAAAGCAGTACAGATATGTAGTTGAAGAAGAGCTGCTTGAATTACCTGCGGGAACGATCAAAGATGGCGAAGATCCATTCCATTGTGCACTTAGGGAGCTTGAAGAAGAGACGGGATTAAAAGCAGGAAAGCTCAGGCTATTAGGTATACATTACGCCTCACCTGGGCACTCAACGGAGCTATATTATTCATTTCTTGCAGAAGACTTAAAGAGGGGCAAGGAGAGCCCAGAGATAGACGAAGAAATACGCACAGTGGAGTACAGCCTTAGCGAGGTACTCGAGCTAATAAGAAAAGGAGAAATAAGGGATTCCAAGACTCTTGCTACAATAATGCTCTTTCTTATGTACCTAGGCTTCAGCACGGAGAAACTTCTATGAACAACGTTCAGTTAAAAGCTCATCCCGTAGTTCTTCTAAATTTCTGCAAGCATGTATAACTTCTTCAATTCCCCTTCTGAAGACAGTTCATCATCACTCTCTTCAATGATCTTAATGAATTCCTCTATAACCTTCCTGTGCTTGCGGAACATGTAAACGAACTAATGAAAGCACACGTAGTTTAGTATCAGTCTCTGAATAGGGGTGAACGTAGTACTTCTTTATGCCTCTAATCTCCTCGTAGACGCTTCTCAGATCCTTAAACTTTGAGGGAAGTCTTCCCAGCCTCTTATTTACCTCAAACTAGTGCTAATCTAGGCATCTAGGGGAGGGACTTTTATAGGCTGTTTTCTAAACACTGCCAGAATGCAGTCTCTAGGTCTCATAGGCATCCTTGCTCGGGACCTAAGGAAACTTGGAGTATTATTACTTTACAGCTCTATAAGTTTTGCACAGCTATCCTTATCGTCACATCTCACTTGTAACGAACCAACATAACGACAATTATGTAGTGTAGTCTAGAGAACTCACCAGCTTCCTAAACTTACTAGTAATGCTTGACCTAGGGTGTCTTTTAACGAAGATATCTCCGTGAATATAGGTCTCTATTATGAGCTTGTTATAGGGTATTGTAAATAGTGTAGCTTTACTTGCTGTAACAATGTTCGATATCTCCTCGTAGCACCCTCCGGGTATGCCATACTTATTTAGAACTACTACGAGCTTTTTGTCACCAAACATTTTAACTAAGGTTAGGAATTTTCTAAGATCGTTAGCCCCCAGCGGCGTAGGCTCAACAACCGCTATAATAGTATCTGCATATTCTAGCGTCGAGTATACTCCTGCAGCGGTTCCGGGCGGAGAGTCTATAACAACAAAGTCGTATCTTTCGAACAAGTCTTTATGATCCTCAATGAGCTTGGCAATTAGCGTATTATGTCTTCTGTTCCCCGGCTTGAGCTCACCTGCTATTAAAGATAGTTTGGTATTGGGTTCGTAGTATTTGTAAAAACCATCCAGTCTCTTTCCATCAACTACTGCATTGCTTCTGCACACTAGCTTACATATTCCGCATCCCGAGCACATTTCCTCTACAAAGAGTATGTTCCCGGAGGGGAGGAGTACTAGTGCGTGCTCAGGGCAACACTTTATGCAGAGCCCACACTTTGTACATCTTTCCTCTACGATCACTGGCTTAAAGCTCCTTATCTCAATAACCCTTTTAGGTGGAGTTTTCATGAAGATGGTAGTAGTAGGGTTTTCGACATCGGCATCTATCAGGAGCACGGTGCCTCTCTCAGAGAGCAAGTAAGCGACGTTTACCGCTATGAAAGTCTTTCCTGTACCACCTTTGCCCCCAGCTACAGCTATTACACGATTCATGTCATCACCTTTTTAATGAATTTTGAGAAAAGGGAGGAGAGAGTTCTAGAGACTTTACTCGAAGGTCTATAAGCCAGTATGGGGGTCATCTGAGTATACGCTTTGACAACAGAGTAGTCATACGGTATGTTGCCCAGAACTTCCGCGTCCAGATCCTCAAGAAACTTCTTCATGAAGCCGGGATTTAGGTCACATTTATTAACTATCACGAACGTCTTTAAGTTGAAGCCTGAGGCTGTCTCCAACAGCCTTCTTGCTCCCATAAAGGACTGTGGTGTAGGTTCAGCTACTACTAGTAGTACATCCGCGCCTGCAAGGCTAGAAATTACGGGACATCCTATACCGGCTGCTGCATCCACGACAATTAGCTTAGCGCCGAGATGATGCCCCACTTCATGGGCCTTCTCCTTGGCTAGGTACACCAGCTCGCCCGTATTCCTTCCACCAACTTCTAGGTCTGCAGTAACTACAGGTATCCGGAACCCTGAAATATCAACTCTTATTACGCCAGTCTTCTTAACGTCGTACTTTATCGCGTTTGCTGGACATACAAAAGAGCATGCTCCACATCCTTCGCAGTACACATCGTTAACTACAGGCTTTCCTCCAATAATCGAAATGGCGTTAAAATTGCAAGTTTCTAAGCATTTCATGCAGAGAGAACATTTATCATAATTTATTCTGGCCTTACGAGATCTCGAGACCTCTAAAATACTGATGTTTTTTCTAACGCCTCCTAGGGCTAGAAGTAGATCTGGCGCCTCAGCATCAGCATCAACACATACCGTTAAAATGCCTCGACCGATTAGGAAATACGCTAGATTCGAAGCTACAAAGGTCTTGCCTGTACCCCCTTTACCGCTTGCAACAACTATCTCCATTAGTACGGCGTTCTGATAATTCTTAAGTTCAGCAGGGCGTCTAAGACCCTTATTCCGGGGGGAACTGTATGTATCGCCACTCCAGCTTGTTGCAATACCATTCCTAGATTAGGTCCAAATCTAGCGCCGAGGACCGCTTTGGCGCCTATGGATATTATCCATTGAGCCGCTGCCATCCCCGCTCCATGAGGAAGACCTGCAAACGGGTTGGGAAAGGACCTCGTGTAGACTATCCGGCTATCTGCAATGTCTATTACCGTGAGAAAAGGAGCTCTTGCAAATCTCTGCGAAATTACCGACTCTGCACCTCTTCCATCCATTGTTGCTGCAACTATCCTTAAAACATTAGGCGGCGGTGGCGCTAGTTGAGGCCCTTCGATCGGGACAGTACTTCTCCATCCTCTGCCTGCCCAGGACGGCGGGCCTCCAGCCCCCCGATCTCTCCTAGGCCCTCTCATCCAGTCCTGTCCCAAATTGTTCCCCGTTAAATTTGTGCAGTTGCACATAAAAGCTTTACTACTCTTACGTGATATGGTTTATATACCTTAAGTTCAACATTAATTTCGATGGTTCTGACAAGAGCTCAGGTTGAGGAGGCGCGTAAAAAGGCTATTGAGATGCTGGAAAGAGCTGGCATAGTTCTAACAGAAGAGGAGGAGAAGAATATTGAGGTTACGGATTTTGGTCTAGGGGACCTGTACACCTTCGGTCTTCAGATCGTAGTATACGTTAATAATGAGAGGTACTGCGCTAAAGAGCTGATCCTCTTTCCTCGACAAATATGTCCTGAGCATAGACATCCACCCTTCGATAATTATCCAGGGAAGCAGGAAACCTTCAGATGCAGATGGGGTGAAGTCTACTTATATGTTCCTGGACCTCCTACGCCCAACCCAAGGGCTAAAGTTCCTGAGGAAAGGAGGAAATACTTTACGGTATGGCACGAAATAGTGTTAAGGCCCGGTGAACAATATACAATACCGCCCAATACGCCTCACTGGTTCCAGGCAGGAGATCAAGGAGCCATAGTATCAGAGTTCTCCAGCTGGAGCGTAGATGAGAAGGATATATTCACGGATCCTGAGATTAAAAGGATACCAGAAATAGTCGATTAAAGCTTAGCTAAAATTATCAGATGAGTTGTTGAAAGAGGAGGTAAAGCTTTAAGAAATATAATTGATTTTACTTTTATCCGCTTACTGAAACGGACTCAAACGCTATAGTTCCCGTGACTACGCTTCCTATTTGCCTCCTGTCCTTGCCTATATTGGTTATTTTCTTTAAAAGGTCAAGTATATTTCCGCCAGTCATGACCTGCTTTATTGGATACTTTATCTCTCCTTCTTCAATATAGAAAGCCTCGCTTAAAGCTACGCTAAATTCACCCGTGACAGGATTTGCTGTGTGAGCTCCTATGACACTATTGGCAATTACTCCCCTATCTGTTTCTTCTATTATCCTATCTAATTCCTTGCTATCCCTATATTCGAATATCAGGTTGCTGGGTGCTATACCTGGTTCTGAAAGGGGAGACCTCGCCGCATGCGCTGTGTTTTCGACCCCTTCTCTTTGAGAAGTGTAAGAATTGTGTAAAAATGTCTTAAGAACGCCGCTGTCGAGAACTACTATCTTCCTCGAAGGCGTTCCCTCAGCATCGAACGCACGGGTTCTTAATCCCTCTTCTAACAGGGCGTTATCGATCACTGTGAGAGATTCAGTAGCAACTTCCTCACCTAGCTTACCTACTAAAAACGATCTCCTCTCTTGGACGTTATCAGCTTGAAGTGATCTTATTAGGGTTGGTCCGAAAAGCTCGGCTACAGCTATTGGGCGTAACAATATGTTCATAACGCCGGTCTCGATCCTCTTTGGACGAAGCAAATCTATGGCCATTTTAGCTGCGGTTAACGAGACTTTCCCAAAGTCCAGCTTCCTCACGTTTCTTTCCGACTGAAATTCGTATCCTGAGGTCATGAACTCGTTTTCCTCTGCAACTGCAAACACGTAGATCGTTGAGGAAGAGTATTTTTCAGCGAACTCCACGCCGAGACTATTTACGACAAACCTTTCTCCGAAATTTATTGAAAATTCTGCCGAGACTGACGTAATTCTCTTATCGTAATCCTTAGCAACTTCAATGAGGTCCTTTACCCTCTTAACCATTTCTTCTAAAGGCGTTTCGACGGTCTCCTTGAAGAATATTCCCTTAACGCTGGGCAGCCTATTTGCTGAAGGAAAGGTTTTAAAGTAGGGGTCCTTTCCCCTAGCTTTAGCCACGCTTATTGCCTGCTTAACAGCCCGTTCAATAGCTTCTTCCGAGATATCTGTTGTGTAGGCAAACCCCAGTCCTCCATTATATATCGCTCTAACGCCTATACCTCTAAACATATATGATGAGGAAATCTTGAGCTCGCCCTTTTCAGCACATACTTCTCTCAACAGGTAATTGGTTGCGTAGGCCTCGATTTGGCTTGCACCTAATTTTAAACCCTTATTAATTGCACTGTTCAACACGTCCATCATCTATCGTCTCCCTCCTACAATAGCATTTCTAACTTTAATATGTGGACCTCCAGTGCTCGCGGGCACCATTTGACCACCTTTTCCACAAAATCCAGGTCTAAGTTTGAAGTCCTCACCCACAGCCTCGACGTTCATTAGAACTTCTAGTGTGTGTCCCGAAAGCGATACGTCCAGCAATGGCTTCGTTATCTCTCCTTTTTCAATTAAATAAGCCTCCTTAGCGTTGAACTGGAAGGTCCCTTTAGACGTGTCCACTTGTCCTCCCCTACTGCCCAGAAGGTAAACACCGTACTTTATGTCTTCGATCATCTCTTCGAAGCTCCAGTCACCTGGAGCAACGTAAGTATTGCTCATCCTCACTATTGGTGGGAAGTTATAGCTCTGAGCTCTGGCTCCTCCATTGGGCTCCAGGCCGAGCTTTACAGCACTTTCCCTATTTGTGATAAAGCTCACGAGAACCCCTTTTTCTACAAGCGTGCGCTTTCTAGTGAGAACCCCCTCATCATCGTACTTTAAGGATCCCCAAGCATCGGGCAATGTCGAGTCATCGTATACTGTAACGAGTTCAGAGCCAACCTTTTCTCCAAGTTTATCCTTTAGAATGGATTCCCCGGCGACAACAGTGTCTCCTTCACAGGCGTGGCCGAATGCTTCATGTATAAATACGCCTGTAAGCTCGCTATCTATAACTACTGTAAACCTCCCAGCGGGTGCGGGTTCGGCCTTCAAGAGGTTAATAGCTTTACTTACTATGGTTTTTGCGAAACTTTCCACATCGACTTCGTTGACGAATTCATAGCCCTTTGGTGAAGCTTCATATTTTCCATACCACGACTGTTTACTGGCTTCAAATGCTACGACGTTTAAACCAAAGCGTATTCTCGGTATAACATATTCTATCTCTGTGCCTTCCGAAGTGACTAGCAACTTGTAATCGTAAGCGTCCGAGAGAATTGAAGTCGCGTTGACAATTCTGCTATCGACCTGCCTAGAGAGCCTGTTTAAGTCCATTATGAAGCTTATTTTCTCGCTTAAATCAACTTCATGTGGGGGTTTTAGAGCCTTAACTTCAACATTATCCTTAAAAGTCTTGGTTTCCGCTAGTTCTATTTTCTCCTTCCTAGACTCTCCTAACATTTTAGCGGACTTTACGGCATCTTCCAGTTGCTTGAGAATTAGGTTTAGGTCCAGCACATTGCTTGAGAAAAAACTGAAGGCTCCTTTAGCTAGCACTCTAACGCCCACTCCCTCATCTATTCCAGTGCTTACCTTCTCTACCCTTTCGTTAGATATGGTTATAGATGTGGAGTATATTTTCTCGTATCTAGCGTCAGCGTACTCTGCCCCCAATGCCAGCGCTTCTTCAACAATTTTCTCTAATAAATTCCTCAAGTGACCACCCTTAACTATACTGTATTTAGGTTTATTTAATATAACTAAACCTCCTGACTGCTAGAATCTCTTGGAGAAGTAATATTATGACCGATGATAGCAAGCCTATAACGCCTACGGGCAGGGTCCATAGCTCGTCGTCATACCGAATAGTAAAAATCATTAAGCCTCCCAAAGCATTAAGTACTCCGTGCATTACTGAGGGTGGAATAATGCTCTCGCTCCTCTCCTTAAGCCTACAGAGAATTATGCTCCAGACAACGCATAGCACAGTGAAAAATGTCACGCCCACAATGTCACGATGATGAGGGTAGTTGTGTCCGAGAAAAACTATCAAGGGAGCATGCCACACGCCCCATATAATCCCGACAATAATGCTAACCTTGTAGAAACTCCCTGTAACATTCAGTAGTTCGTCGAAGAGGTACCCTCTCCATCCAAGCTCCTCTCCAAGAGCAACTAGAGCGTTTACGCTTGCCCCGATTGTGAGGCTATTAAGTAGCGCTAGGACTAAAAGGGCTTCGCTGCTCAGGGGAATTTTCTCAACTATTTCCTTACCTTTCAGCGCTTCCACTACAGGGTTGACTACTTGAAAGCCCATAGCTATGGCTACGAGACACCCGATACCGTAGATAATATAGGGAATTGCGGCTCCCGCGAAGATGTAGGCGACTTTGCCTAGGCGTAGACCATATTTCTTCAAGCTCCTCCTTAATCCCCCTTCACCCCTAATGCTTGCCGTGAGACTCAGAATTATTATGGTGCTGAGTGCAGGCACCCACATACGTCCTACACTAAAAACTACTAGCAAGGCTCCTCCATAGAGCCTAGCCAGAGGTAGTAGAAGCAAGTCTAGTGTAAGGGTAATTGCAAA
>QMSC01000056.1 GCA_003649515.1 Thermoprotei archaeon
ACAACCGTAGTTGAGGAGCTACTAAACGCAGCTTATATTCACTGGAATGAGGCCATAGAATGCTTAAGCAAGGGCCGCTATTACGAAGCTAGAGGTAGAGCCTTACTCTCCCTTGCAATGCAGAGGCAGGCCTATATAAACCTCCGCCTCCTAATATTCGACGCGTCCTACAGCTCCGTCTTCTTCCTACTGCTCTCAATACCATTCGCATTTCTCCTAGAGCGACTATTATTCGAATTCGAGGATATTAGGAAGAGATTTGCAACGGTGGGCGTCTTCTTCGCCGTGGTGTCGCTGTACATGTACTTCAACCACCCAGGCTTTGCGCTGATAACGAACGTGCCACTAGTGGCAATGGGCTTCCTCATGATGATACTGACAATATTCCCGTTAATAGTCACGATGAGCCACGCGGGAGAGGCTATAAAGGAGATCAGGCTAAAGTTCGTCGGAAAACACTTTGCAGAAATCGATAAGCTAAGCGCCATATTCCTGTCGACTTCGCTAGGAATACGCAACCTGCGTAGAAGGAGGCTCAGAACATCCCTTGTAATCCTTTCAGTAGCTGTATCTACAATGGCATTCGTATCGATGATAACTCTGTTTAGCGCTACGCACGTAGTAGTCATAAGCCACTACACTATGGACAACGGCTATGAGGGCATACTTATAAGGCAGACTCTGCCCTCAAGATTCCTACCATCACTCCTCGCTGAGCAACTTCGGTCAGTGTATGGTAGCGATCTAATCACAGTGCTTCCCTTCTACGTGTACTATCCTGTAGGCGAAAGAGTGCCCATTCGAATTAACATAACGACGCACGAGATCATCGGGCCCATAGCTCTTGTAGGGTTAAACCCCGAGGACTTCAAATACCTTCCAGGGTTAAGCAATGATAAGCTGTTAAGCGAGATGATAGAGAAGGGTCCCGGACCCCTCTTCAGAACTCCAGATGATCTCGTATGTATAGTCCCGGAGGAGCTCATGAAAACTCTTGGCCTCCAGCTGGGAGACGAGATAAACATCTTGGGTCTAAAACTTAAGATCGTCGGAGTACTTAGGGCTGGTGCAGAAAAGATCTACTTAAACTACGTAAAGGATCTCGATAACTTCCCAGTGATCTCCCTCGCTAGAGAGATCGAGCCCGGCGGAAGAGTAACAGTGAGAGCGCTAAACCCGGCTCCACCCTCCGAGGTAATATTCCTACCTAGCGGTCTCGTCAGAAAGCTTGGCGGAGGAGTTTTCGGCATACGTCTCATATACAAGGATCCGAAGAGAGGAGAACGAATTGCAAGGGAACTTGCAGGCCTCTTCAACTACTTCGTCTACTACTCATATAAGGGACCTGACGGCAAGTACTACGTTAAGCAGTACGCTTCAGTGAGCACGCAACAAGTCATGGGTCAGGAGGCAATAATGCCCGCCATAATACTGCTGTCAACCATACTAAGCTCGATACTTGGAGCAGTTCACGAGAGGAGGAGGGAGATCGGAATCCTAAGCTCCATAGGACTTTCACCGCTACACGTAGCGGGAGTATTCTTGATGGAGTTCGTAATAGTAGCTATCATCAGCAGCTTCATAGGATACGCCGTAGGCATAACGCTACCTAACGCGATTAACGTCTTCCTGCCCCCAGCAGAGCGCCTATCAATAAACGCTGGATCCCTATGGGTCGTGCTGGCAGTAAGCCTTTCAATACTCGTAACCCTAGCTGCAACGGCCTATCCAATACGCTTCGCTTCACGCTTAGTAACGCCTTCGCTTGAGAGGAAGTGGAGGCTTGAAGCGCAATCCATAAGGAGAGGGGACACATTCATAATCAACTTGCCTTTCGTCATTAAGCGTGAGGAAATAGACGGAGCTCTAGAATACTTGAGGGAGTACTTGTCGCTCTATAGAGGCGAGGAAGGGCCCTTCATGATAGAGAAATTGGGCTATCACGAGAAGACTGTTCCTGAAGGTAGGCTTAAGACCATAGACATGAGGATCAGGGTCAAGCCTTTCGACTGGGACGTTGTAATGACCTCACAGCTACAAGTACACATTACCAAGAAGACGAGCACCTGGACTCTAATAGTTACGAGATTGAGCGGCACAGAGCACATATGGCTACGTGGAGTGAGGAAGTTAACGGACGTAATAAGGAAGCAGCTCTTAATGTGGAGGTCTCTGAAGCCCAGCGAGCGTGAAGAGTACATTGAGAGGGCGGGGAAGAGAACTTCAGAGAAATCATCGTAGATATTTTTAGCGACCTCTTTTAACGAGTTCTTCCGAGGGCTAAGCTTTAATACTCTAACGTACCTTAGGACAATTGATAAGCCTTGAGAAGGTCGTTTAGACCTCTAGAGTACTACGAGTGGCTCTACTACAATAAGAAAAGGGTTCTTGAGTTTAACGCAAAGAGCATAGAGGAGTGGAGGGATTGGAGGAATAAGCTTAGAAGTAAGATAATTGAGCTTCTCGGAGGGTTCGATTATCCAGCAACAGATCTCTACCCAGAAACTGTTGAAGTACGCGAGTTCCCGGGCTATATAAGGGAAAAAGTCATTTTCCAAAGCGATGAATTTTCAAGTATTCCCGCGTACGTCCTTGTGCCAAAGGATTTGAAGGGCCGGGCGCCAGCCGTAGTTGCAATGCATGGTCATGGATACGGTAAAAACGAGATCACTGGATTCTGGGACGACGGTAGCGAGCGCGTGGATCCTATATCAAGGGGATATCAGAAGGATTTTGCGCTGAAGCTCGTTAAGAGAGGGCTAGTTGTCATAGTACCGGATCAATGCGGTTTCGGTGAGAGGAGGGAGAAGGAGGACGAGGATAAGGGACCGCACGTATCCTCATGTAAGAAGCTATCGTTGTGGGCTCTAATGCTCGGCAAAACTACTATAGGGAGGAGGGTTTGGGATGCCATGAGAACAATAGACTACTTATTGACGCGCAAGGAGGTCAAGAGGGACTCCATTGGGATCATTGGGATCTCCGGAGGAGGTACGACGTCTCTCTTTACGGCAGCGCTTGACGATAGGGTTAAAGTCGCAGTCATCAGCGGGTATTTGAACACGTTTAAGGATAGCATACTCTCAGTAGATCACTGCATAGATAACTACATCCCAGGAATACTAAAGTACTGTGAAATGTACGATATTGCGTGTTTAATAGCTCCACGCCCTCTTTTCATAGAACATGGAACTAAGGACAAGATATTCCCCATTGAGGCAACGAAGTACGCTTTTGAGAAGATCAAAAGGGTATATGAGCTGCTAGGAGTTCCGGAGAGATTGGAGGCCGACTTCTTTGAGGGAGAGCACGAAATTTGCGGGAGAAAGTCATATGATTTCCTCGTGAAGTGGCTAAATGCGGAAATTGATTAGCCTTCAAGGCTCTTCAAAGAGGAAGTTCATCGCATGCTTAGCCATCGCTGTAGATAACTAGTTCTTCGCGTTCTCCCATAAAGCCCCTATTCTACGGAATCTAGCTATGATTTAGGAGAACGTCACGGGATTATCGACAAAAAGATCATCACTATGATTGTAATGAACGCCGCTAGGATAGCCACACTACTAGGCGCATGATAACTCAAAAGCCTTAGTAAATATAAAGGCTTTTGCCGACGGCACAGGTTATTCGTGCTCGGAATAATTAGAATTTCCGAGTATGTTTCCAGCTTCCATTACGTTATAGACGGCTATTCTCGATATTGCAGCTTCTGAGCAATCGTTCAAATATATTGAACATTCTATTTAAGACTTTGGGGAATCAATATGAAAGCTTTAGGCGTGTGCGGTAGTCCTAGAACTCGCGGAAATACTGAGACTATATTAAGCATTGTTCTAAAAGAGCTTGAAATATTGGGCGTTGGCGTCGAGATGGTAAATGTTTGTAGGATGGACGTAAAGCCTTGTACTAGCTGTCGCACCTGCGTTAAAACCAGTAAGTGTAGCATAGATGATGATATGACCCGCGTAATAGTGCCTAAACTCCTATCAACAGACATACTGGTCGTCGCGACTCCTGTATATTTCAACAATGTCTCAGCTTGTATGAAAGCATTTATCGATCGAACTTGGAGCCTGCGTGGGCAGCTCAGAAATAAAGTTGGCGGAGGCGTGGTAGTAGGCAGAGGTTACGGTCTTGAACTCGCATTAGCCGCTATACACTCTTTCATGCTAAAGCACGAAATGATAATCTGTCACAGAGGAATCTCGTGTAGAGCGTATAATATTGGCGAAGCTTTAGCCGATAAGCGAGCTGTCGAAGATGCTAGAAAACTGGCTAAACGTCTATACGAAGTCGCGCTTATTATAGAGACTAAAAATAGAAAACCATGATGTCTAGGCTTTCAAAAAGCGAGTCTATATACTTCTTTTCCCTAAACAGAGCCGTGTTTCCCAGCTTTTTCTTTACCCATCGATGATATTTTTGAAGTGTCTCTCTGCATATGGGTATTACTATGCTCAAGTGTTTTACTCTGACATGTCTCCGATCGACCGTGTATATTATTGAGGCACCCAAGGCATCTGCGAGGCTGACGAGGTAGCCATCTCACTCTTCAATTCTGTATTTTTACGGGTTTTTTGATAGCTACTATTGCGTGATCCACTGCGATATCTGAGATAAGAGATGGATGGCGGAGCTCAAGAGTTTTCAACAGCTCCCTTTTCGCCCTCAGATATCTCGTCAATACATGATGTGCTCCTATAGCGCCACCTATGCACTTGCCTACCCAACCTCCGTAGATCCTATCAAAGTACTTTTCGTAGGGTAGAACCTTCACCACTTTTAACTCACCTCCTTAGGTGAATCGCCCGTAAATCATTTGCTGAAAATAGATTTATAGGATTTCGCTGAACGCCTTGTCTTGCCCTAAACTAATTGAGGTGGCGCGGTAGGTATCTTGTACTGGGAAATAGCTTTAAGGCCTTAGGAATATTTATGTGGGGACTCACATGAAGGGTTTCGATGAAAGCAAATTCGAGTCCTTCGTCTTCGAGAAGATGTCTAAGGGCAAGATCCCCGGGCTGAGCGTAGTCCTCGTTAAGGATGGAGAATTGATTTATTCCAGGGGCTTCGGCTTCCGCGATGTCGAACGAGGGCTTGAAGCGACTCCCAACACCATATACGGGATAGGCTCCGTCACTAAGTCCTTTACGGCGCTGGCTATAATGCAGCTGGTGGAAGAGGGCAAGCTAAATCTCGAGGATCCTTTAGAAAAATACCTGCCCCTTAAAATGCGACCAAAAGATGAGCCTATAAGGATAGTTAACTTGCTCACGCACTCCTCTGGGATTCCGGCGTTAGGATACGCTGAAGCTTTTATAAGAAACGTAATAGGCGAGGAGGCTACGTGGATTCCCATGGCCAGTTACGAGGACATGCTCGCCTTCCTCAGCGGGGCGGAGGAATGGGCTGAGGCGAAGCCGGGGCTAAAATTCTTCTACCTTAACGAGGGATACGTGCTCCTAGGATACATAGTTGAAAAAGTCTCTGGGATGCGATACGAGGATTACGTGAAGAGGAAGATTCTTAGTCCCTTAAATATGAATAGGAGCTACTTTAGCGAAGAGGAAGTAGGTAAAGACCCCGAAGTAGCCGTGCCCTACCTGCTAACAAAGGACGGTAAGAGGGTTAGAAGTGCTTATCCCTTTGGCATAACTGCCGATGGCGGGCTATTGAGTAATGTCCTAGATCTCTCACGTTACCTTACGATGTACCTTAATAGAGGTTCTTATGGCGAAGCTCAACTCCTCTCTAAGGAAGGTATCGAGGAGATGGAAAAGCCTAGGATCGAAGTGCCTTACCGACTTCTAGGCAATGAGAGCTACGGTCTTGGCTGGATCATAACCCCCAATTTCCTTGGACACAAGCTCGTCGGTCACAGCGGTTCGGTTCTCGTATCAACTGCATATGCTGGCTACCTACCCGGGCCCAGAATAGGGGTGGCGGTTCTCGCGAACTCAAGTGGCTACTCTCTCTCCCATATAGGAGCTTACGCTTTAGCTCTAGCGCTGGGCAAGGATCCCGAGAGGGCTCTTCCCTTCATAAAGCGTGAGAGAATTATGGAGAGGCTGACCGGAAGGTATGAGGCTTACAAGGGGACGATAAGAGCCGAAGTCGTGCAGAGGGGGGCTATGCTATACCTTGAGATCAAGGGGAAATACACTGAGCTAATCATACCCCTAGTTCCTGAGGAACTTTCAGAGGAGTATGCTCGCTTTAAGGTCCCCCAGCTAACGGGATGGCTAGAGGCAGAGTTCAAAATCAATGGAGAGGAAGTAACGCTAATATACGAGCGATATAAGCTCAAGAGAGTGGGGCCGATCTAGAGGCTCTTCTAAACTAGGTGGATTCTTCGAGAAGGAAGCAGGAAATAAGTAGCTTAAACCCTATATGAACCATAAATCTAGACTATAAGTTTATACTATTTGTATGCAATTAATTTATTTTTCCAAAACGATCGCTCGCATGTGATAACATGATCAGCAGGTATATTGTGGTAGGTTTAATAGTATCGATAATAGCTTTAAGCGTACTTGCGCTTCGAGTAGATCAGAGCCCATCACGGGAAGTAGGGCTTGATGAACTTACTCAAACCACATTGCCAACAGCTTTAGCCAAGCCGAACGACCTATGCAAGCTGAAGGTTGTCTCGTTTGAGGGAAGAATAACTTCCGTTGATGGGAAATCTACTACCGTGGAGAGTGAGAGCTTTTCTGGAAGCCTAATAGCGCTAGGGGAATGGCTACTTTTCACTGAGAGTGAAGTTAGTGTCTATGATTGGAGCAAGGCAAGGGAATACGTTAGGGAGGGAGAGGCCTTTATAATAATGACCACGATAACTAAGGCTAATAAGACTCTTAACGTATTACTAGGCTTAAAGCAGGATGGAGTTGGGCTAATCAGGCCAATAATGCTAAGGTACTACGCATTGAAACATCTTCACTCGAAAATGTACATTGGAGTGAGAGTGAAGTTAGTGTACAAGGGCGATAACTTTATCATACTAGAGAAGGAGGAGCTGGGGAGAATCAGGGGCTAGCGCTAGTTAACGGTAAGTGGATTAAAGCCGGATACGGAGAGGTTACATGGAGCGATGTTAAGGATGAATTTAAGATTGGAGGACATTATAAGGTTCTTCTGTCACAATGTGCTGATAATGAAGCAAGAGTTTGCAGAAAGATTTGGGATAAACGCGATAATTTGGGGATATAGCGGTGCGATAATCGACTTAACTTCAGGGGGTCACTTTGTCGAGAAAGTGAAATGACGCTCGTGGCATTATTGCATTCCGCTTAGCAAACGAGGGCTCTAATCAAATTGGAAATTTGAAATAGAATCTATTTTTATTCATTTATCGATCAAAAATTTAATAGATTTTGGAATTCTCACATTAAATTCCTCCTTAAACCTTTTCACCGTCCTTACTCCTGAAGTTCCCCAATTTTCTCAAGGTTTTTAAGCTTTTTCAAGCTAATTATCAAGCATGAAGGGCAGAAGAATAGTCTTTAGGGATAAAGGCGTTGTAGAACTCGAGGACTTTGAGATCACGGGGCCA
>QMSC01000057.1 GCA_003649515.1 Thermoprotei archaeon
ATAAACGTGATTATAGACGAGATTGGAGACAGCACGAACAAGAACGTCATTCTCGTGGTGAGGGGCGAGGATAGACGTGCACACTTGGAGGTAAGTTCAAGCCGCCTTCTCTCACCTCAAAGGGTCATTGAATGCGCACAGAAACTGAGACCTAAGCTTTTCTACGTAGCGACCGGCATGATAGGTGAAGTGGATTCGCAACTAGAATATGTCCTCAGAAAGATAAAGGACCTCGGATCACCGGTGTTCGTTGACAGCGTAAAGCCCATTGGAAAGACTTGGGACTTCCTCTTTCCGGCCCTAAAATACGTCGACATATTTCACTGCAACAGGAGGGAGATCCTTGAGATGACTGGAGAGAAGAGCCTAGAAAATGCGCTTGAAAACCTTCTGAAAATGGGAATAGGGTTACTATTTGTGACTCTGGGGGGCGAGGGCGCAGTAGCCCTAACCTCCTCCTTTATGCTTAAACAGCCAGCGTTTAAAATCGACGTAGTAGATCCAACGGGTGCTGGCGACGCCTTTTGTGCAGGCATCATTTATAAGTTAACTCGCATATACGGTGAGAAATTGCCTTTAGTAGACGTAAGGAGAATTCCTCCAGAGACTCTAGGAGAAATCACCTTATTCGCTCAAGCTGTGGGAGCAGCGGCCTGTACGGCTCCTGGAACAACAGCCGGAGTATCGATGCGAAAGGTGGAGGAGCTGGTCAGCTCCCAAGGGAGAGATATTCTCCGAAAGCAGATCATCGAGCCTAGGTGATCATCTGGAAGACGATTACATGTCCCTAATGCTTTAACGGTTAGATACGTCCTAGAATAGCATTTATTAACCTATCCATCGTTTTCACCTAGGCGCCTAAGTTGAAATACTACTGTCTTAAACCCCCTACCGAAAAACCCTCCTGGAACTACTTTCTCTTGTATACGGCTAGCAGGTTGAAGAGATTTTATAAGGGCACTTATTACATCCCAGGCAGAACTCTCCTGCCGGTCTTCGTCCTCCCGAGAAGGCTTGTGGATTGGCGAGCGTTTGAAGAAGTATCCCCTAGAGTACTCAGAGAGTCCTTTAAAATGATTTGCGTTAACTGCGGTCTCTGCTGCATGGAGAACTGCGGCGCCTTCATGTTTAGCAACGAGTACTTTGAAACGAAAGCCTCCCTAGGTCTCGATGTTATCCTACCCTATAAGACGGTGAGGGCAAGCTACGTTGGCGAGTTACAAGTGTACGCTTTAGACGTTGAAGCGAGAGGGAGGTGCTACTTCTACAGCTTTGGAGAAGGCTGCAGGCTTAAGAAAGCTAAGCCAATAATATGCCTAATACACTACTGCACGCTCCTTGCTGAGAAGGGGGGCAGGAAATACGTTAAGGTCTCGGTTAAGAAAACTAATAGCGGGGACTTGCCCATCTACCGAGCAGTTTCCGATGAGAGGTTTAAGGAGATCGTGGCCCAGCTGAAGGAGAAGGCCCTAAGGAAGGCTTGGACTAACGGGCTCATCTACGAGATCTAGCCAACTTAATGGTAAAGCCCGGCTCAAACCTCCTGCCACGAAGCCTCTCCGTAAAGCCTCGTGGCACCACGCCTATCGTGTAGCTCACGGCTAGGTAGCCTTCTTCAGCTCTCCTCAAGATTATGTAGTGCTTGCCTAGCTTTACCAAGAGGTGTCTGCCCCTTTCATCCACTATTTCGCCTTCCCTCAATACCTTCTCAACTAGCTTAAGTCCCTCTATCCTGTCGTAGACTTGAGCCCGTTCTAGAACCCTCTTTAAACAGTGCCGCGTAACGGTCACTATTGGGGGCACTCTCACTCACACCAGTTCTAGGGCCTTTTCTACTGCCTCCTCTGGCGTTTCCGCTTCATATACCTTCCTTCCACCAATGCTCCTTCCCGCCACGAGATCCGCTACGCCACCGCTTCCCTTAAGCGCTACTACGGGCTTTCCATAAGCCATTGCCAGCCCTACTTCTGAAAGCGTGCCAGGACCTCCCGCTATAACTATCACCGCATCACCTGCTAGCACGTTGACGGCGTTCCTCGCGTGCAGTAGCCCTGTGGGTATAGCTATGTCCACGAACTCATTTGCCTCCCTCCTGTCGATTCCCGGAAGTATGCCCACAGTCGTTCCCCCTGTCCTCTTAGCCCCCCTACATACAGCCTCCATGACCCCATCCCTTCCTCCCGTTACGACTAGGGCTCCCCTTTTCGCAAGGAGCTCACCCACTCGCTCAGCTAGCCGTCTGACCCGTTCAGGAATGACGCCGCTACTCCCGATAACTGTCACGTATACTCTCTCGTTCGGCATGCTATTCACCTCATTAAGCCGATTTTAGATCAGAGAGGTAAAACATGCTCTTAAATAATGCGGTGGCTGTAAGGAAGGACTCTAAAGGGCAGTTCCTCGTAGTACAGTAGTGAGCGTACTGTTCAGTTTTGTGAACAACACTTCCCCAGAAAAATTCTCCAATTTTGCCTATTTTGGGCTAGCTCATTTTCGGTAAAAAATGAGCATTTTAAACTTTTATGAGGAGAGGATGTCAGTCGTAAAGTTCTAGCTTCATGAATTTAGGTGAACTTAATATTCTACGATGACTCTCCTTCCAGTATTGCTGGATTCCAATATGGCGTCGCAAACTGCACAACACCTATACCCATCCTCAAAAGTCGCGGCGTAGGGTGCGACATCCTTGTCGTTTACTATGCAGTCGAGGAAGTGGTGCAGCTCGTTTATGAAGGTGTGCTCCCACCCAATTATGTGCCCGGGAGGCCAGTATACTTCAATGAATGGATGAACCTTCTCAGTGACTAGGATCTCCCTCCAGCCCTCGATGTACTTCCTCTCATCCGGCTCAACTAAGTACACTCTCAGCTCGTTTAGCCTCTCGAGGTTGAACTCTATCGAGCCCTTCTCGCCGTTTATCTCAAAGACGTTGTAGTTCTTCTTACCAGTTGCAAATCTCGATGCTTCAAGGGTTCCTATGGCACCGTTCTCGAATTCGACGGTTGCCGTGAATGCGTCCTCTACGGTGACCTTCCCCCTCTTCGTAGGATCCTCGAGCAGGGGTCTCTCCTCGATAAACGTCCTTGCAACGCCCGTAACTGCCGCTATTTCGCCTACTAGAAACCTCGCTAGGTCTATTATGTGACTCCCCAGGTCTCCTAGAGGGCCGCTTCCAGCGTACTCCTTCTGAAGCCTCCAGACTAGGGGGAAGTTGGGGTCTACGATCCAATCCTGAAGGTAACGGGCCCTGAAGTGGTATATCCTACCTAGTAATCCCTCCTCTAGAATCTTCTTCGCTAGCCGTACAGCTGGCACGAAACGGTAGTTGAAGGCGCACATGGTCTTGACCCTAGCCTTCCTTGCAGCCTCGTACATCTCCTTAGCTTCCTTGGCATCCCTTGCAAGAGGCTTTTCGCACACCACGTGTTTGCCGTTTTCGATAGCCTCTATACACGGCTCCTTATGCATGTAGTTTGGAAGGCAGTTATCCAAGATCTCGACTTCAGGATCCTTTACGACCTCTCTCCAATCGGTCGTGTACTTCTTGTAACCGTAACGGATCATGGCCTCCTTAACTGCGCTTTCACGGCGACCATATATGACTACTAACTTGGGTATTGCGGGTGGGGGCCAGAAGAACAGAGGGATGTCTCTCCAGGCATGGCTGTGGGACTTCCCCATGAAAGCGTAGCCAAGCATTCCTATACCTATTTCAGAAATTTTGCTCAATTTTTCACCGATATTAAATACTGCCCTTAAAGTTTTAAACCTTTAACATGGTGAGATGCTTTAATTGGTGCTTGACACTACGCGAGTGCTCATTAAGGGTGTTAGTAGTCTCAACAGAGGCACTTTATGTTAAGGCTAATATACTCTTAAGCTTTTTAAATATTGGATTGAGGTGTAACGATGGTTATAAAAATAGGTCTGTTTACGGTCGCCTTTAATGATTGGCCCCTTGAAAAAGTTCTCCAGTACGCTTCTAAGTTAGGTTATGAGGCTGTAGAACTTGCAGCTTGGAAGGGAAGCAATCACTTAAATCTGGAGAAAGTCCTATCCGGAGGCGCGGGGGAAGTTAAGGGGCTTGTAGAGAAGTACGGTATGATAATTTCGGCTCTAAGCAATCACCTTGAGGCTCAGCTGGTTTTAGGCCCACTTGACGAAAGCACAGACGAGTGGTTTAAAGGCACGCCTGAAGAGAAGGTAAAGTACGGTATGCAACGCGTCAAGCAGACAGCTGAGGCTGCCGCCCAACTGGACGTCCCGGTTGTCTGTGGTTTCGTCGGCCACCCGAACTGGGCTGCATGGTACATATTTCCTCCGGCATACGAGAAGATGTGGGAGAAGTACTGGCAACTCTTTGAAGAGAGGTGGGGAGAGATTATGGATCACTTTGCCGAACACGGTATAAAGTTCGCTCATGAAGTTCATCCACAGGAGATGGCATATAATATATACACGGCTAAGAAAGCCGTTGAGGTCATAAAGAGAAAGGAATTCGGGTTCAACTTCGATCCAAGCCACCTTGTATGGCAACTCATAGATCCCGTGATATTCATTCATACATTCGGCGACCGAATATATCACATGCATGCTAAGGACGTCGAAATAGTAAAGGAGGCCGTGGCAACTGATGGAGTGCTTTCTACAGGTCCTTGGAGACGCATTGGAAGAGGCATGAGGTTCAGAGTACCGGGCTGGGGTGACGTGAACTGGAGGAGAATAGTGACTGCTCTAATAGAAGTTGGCTACGACTACGTGATGTCCTTCGAACACGAAGACCCAGTAATGTCCCGTGAGGATGGAGCCGAGAAAACAATACAATTCCTTAAGCCACTGATCATAAAGAGGCCCTTAGAAAAGGTCTGGTGGTAGAACTAGTTAATTATATAATTTATTTTTTACTTATTTCTTCCTCTTAAATATCGTAGGTTAGTGCAGGTTTTCAAGGCTCGCAGATGATGATACATTTAATACTGATGGGCCGGTAAAATGAGAATAGTGACATTCCAAGGATGATTTCCTTGAGGATACACGTGGATTCCATGCTTGAGGAGTTAAGGGAGCATGTCCTAAGAAAGCCTGACGTCTACGCATTCATCCTGCTGGATCTCGAACGTTATCGTCACGTAACGGAGTTCATTATAGCTGAAAGAGAGGGGGTTATTGAGGGATTCGTCGTAATGTTCAGAGGAGGGGTTCTAATGAGCGTGATCATTGATGGTACGCACGAAGCTGTGGAATTTCTCGTAGAGAAGTTTTCGAAAATGCTGAGGAAACCCGCCATAATCAACGTCCCCCGAGAGTATGAAGATAAAGTCTTGAAGGTCCTAAAAAACGTGGTGGCAGTGTACTCAGTCGATGTAATGTCAGTCCGTAAGGGAGAGGAGAGGCTGATCATTAAGCACCCCTATAGGGAGGTCGTAGAAGGAGACTATAAGCAACTTGCGAATCTCCTCGGGGAGAGGAGGGCTAGGAGGGTTATAGCTTCATATAGGCCAGTTTTCGGCATCTTCGTGAACTCTCAACTCGTCTCCACAGCTGCAACTTTAGTGAAACTGAAGGAGGTATGGATGCTTGGTGCGGTTTACACGCACCCCGAATACCGCAATAGAGGTTTCGCTACCTCAGTTTGCTCTGCATGGCTTAAGCACGCCTTTGAGAATACCAATATAGCAACTCTTTGGGTGAGAAGCGACAATCTGCCCGCGAAGAGAGTATATGAGAAACTCGGCTTTAAGACGGTCCGTGTAAACTCATGGATCTGTGTTGAAGTCGATAAGAAGCCCTAACTCGGCCTTCTTCAAAAGTGAAGGCTTCGCCTCCAGTTCTAGGAGTTCCTCGAAGGTCTTTAGAGCCCTTATGGAAAACGTTGTTGCGATATCCCTCACCCATAGAGGTATAACGTCGGTGCCTATTGGCTTCCTTAAGCCTTCGGGAAACTCGTCGCATACCAGCCTATCAACCATTTCTTTAAATATCCTCAAGAAAGCTCCCTCCTCAAAGATCCTATACGCGTCTAGGAAAATCGCGTCATCGATCAGGGGCCTTGCGTCATCTCTCTCTTTCCCTCAAGGATCCTTTATGAAGCTCCGGGACTTAGGATCAAAATATCCAAAACTAAGCCCGTTCCCTTTAAGTAAGCGTTCTTATAAACCCACTCGATGGCCAATTGAAAGGCCTCTAACCACTTCTCCTTTCCAGTTTTAAGCCATGGCTTAAGCAAGCCCTTTAGCGACCCAAGCACCGTTGAGAGATCGACTTTGTTCGCTTCATTCTCGTAAGCGAGTATTAGTCCATTGAGCCTTGTCTCCTGAAGTTATCTGCTGTCTCAATATGAACTCTCCCGCAAGCTTTGCAGTTTCTAAAAACGCTGTTTCTAGGCTCAAATCATAAGCGTCCAGTAGGGCCACTATGACCTGCCCCATATGCTATACGGGTCCGAAGAACCCCGTCGTCGCTTAATTATATCGTACTCAGTTTTCATCGAGCCTATGTACGACTCATATGGATACCAGAAATCTATGTTACCGCTCTCCCCCTCTATACCGAACTTTATTTACAAGCCACTGCGCTCCCCTGATTATCGACTCGGTAATGGTTTTATCTGAGCCAACTATCATCCCTCCTAACTTCCCTAAATATCATAGGGATAAAACCATAATCCTCCGCGCGATAAACTATATGATATTATAGTCGTATTATTAATCCAGGTGTGGACCAGATGTTTTCACCTCTATTTGGATATACTGCGAAAGTTCTCATTGGAACATCGGGATGGAGCTACGATGACTGGGTAGATGTCTTCTATGAGCGGGAGGAAAGGATGTTTCAGCAATATACTAGAGTTTTCGACACGGCGGAGATCAACTCAACTTTCTACAAGATCCCTCCTCCCAGCTTCATAGCAGGCCTAGCCCGAAGCTCTCCTAGAGGTTTCGTGTTTTCAGTAAAGCTACACAAGGAGATAACCCACAAGAAAATGGTAGACCCAAAGCTCGCTGTGGAGAGGGATGTGAGGAACTTCTTGAAGCTGCTGGACCCACTTAAGAAACAGGACAAATTGGGCGCAATACTCGTCCAATTGCCTCCTGAACCCAAGGAGAAATTCCCAAGGTTTGAAGAGTTCCTAGATATCCTCGCTTCCATGGATGGATACCGCTTTGCAGTCGAGTTCAGGGATGAGAGCTGGATTTCTGAGGAGACCTGGAAAATGCTTAGGGAGAGGAACGTAGCCTATTGTATCGTCGACGAACCTCTCCTGCCCCCAATAACTGTTGTAACTACGGATTTCGCGTATATAAGGTGGCATGGTAGAGGTGGAAGACCGTGGTACTACTACCTCTACTCC
>QMSC01000058.1 GCA_003649515.1 Thermoprotei archaeon
CATGAGACCTAAGACTATGAAGGCCGTAAAGATGTCATATATGGGATTTAGTTCTACAGCAAATACTATTCCGCACAGAACTATAACCGACTCCACAATGTCTACGTTTAAGTGTCTAACTTCAGCTCTTAGAGCTAGGCTCTGATACTTCTCAGCAGCTTTTCTAAGCGCGAGAACGGACAGTGCTATCATGACCGTAGACACAGCTGAGTATAAAATGCCCTGCCTTTCCACATAATGCACCTTGCCGAGCCCGCTCACAGCTATCGTAGCTATTGAGGCGGCGATAAAAGCCATTATGATTGAAAATACTATAGCTGATAGGACTTCGTAACCTGAATGTCCGTAAGGATGCTCCCTGTCGGGAGGCTTCCTAGCAGCCATAGAAAAATATGCAGCCAAGATATTGACGCCAAATTTACGACTGAGTCAAGCCCATCAGCTACGAGCGAGTAGCTATTAGATAGCATGCCACCAAGCAGTTTAACTAACGCTGATGCTAGGCTGAGCAAAACTGATACCGCGATGTAGATCCGCATTCAAGCACCAGGGCTAGGTTGTGAAACTCAGTTAAAAGTTTTATCGAAATAGTAGGATAACCAAATTTAAGATGTGAGAAAAAGAGAAACCCACCGGGATTAAGCCTACACTCATACACGGTCTAGATCCATTCCTACTCCCGTAAGGTTGTCCTTGTGGGGGCTTACGCCTCCACTCGGACTTCCTCACGGTTTCGGAGCGGTCTAGGCCGCGTACGAGCGTAAGCCTACTTCCCGGTGGGCATTATTAATATTGTCTTTCTCCCTATTTAAACCTTTGCATATGCATTTTTCTGTATTATCTTGATTAAAATTGTTAATAAAAATTGTATAAGGTAAAGTTTAGAATAATAGAATATCACCCGTAGTAATTGTCGACATCATGGAAACCTTTCCTCAATATCGAATGGAACTGAAAGTGTTAATGGAAGCTTTATTACGAGTAACTTCAGAGGGATTTCCGCCATACCCTTTATCTTTATGACAAGCTCCTTTCCTTGAAGGAGTTTAAGCAATAGAGTAGCCGCTTGGGGAGAGGCTATAGTGAACTCGATGTACACTACAGTCCTTCCACGGCGAGGTATAACTATGTTTTCACCAAATCCCTGACCTATGTACACGCCATTCACATACACGTCGAATTTCAGGGAGGATATTTCAAAGTCGAAGTCAGAAGGGTTTTCAGCGTACAATTCGATTCTGAACTTCGTTATGGATATTGGCCTAATGGACTTCAGCTTAATAGAAAGCTGTTTGGAAGCGACGTAGTATCCCCAAAGTGGGTAGGCTATTGCAATGGCTATAATTGCCAGCACTATTGAAACTGAGAAAAGTACCTTTGCTTTCCTCATTTTCACAATAATTGTCCAGGAGAGTATTTTAATGTTTTAAGGAGGTTAGGGAACTAAAGCCTACTAATATACTGGTCGCGAATTGCTATCTCCGAACTCCAGTGAAGTATATCTCTCGCGAGACTTCTAGCGAAGATCCCCCACTCTATCAGGTACTTGTTGCTATCGCCCTCCTCCGTTATTAGAGTTAAGCATAGGTAGTCCCTGTCGTTATGCCTAACGATCTCGACTTTATAGTTCTTAACGAGCTTGAAATCGGGGTGAGACATATTTGTTCCCCAATGATTAATATTACTGCTAGAGGTTTGTAAAAATTACTACCTTAAAGGCACCTTAAAGAGTATTTAGTAGAGTTTTAGAGGGCATCCGAAAGTTTGTCTTAAGAATCCTTAAGAGCCGATCTCGAGAGCGGAGAAAAGCGAGAAGCTTTAAATGAAGGAGAGGAGCATTACCGCAGCCGGGGCTCCTTGTCAGGGGCTCTGTAAGGAAGCTTAGACCTGAATATGACCACCTTATCCTTGAATTCCTTGAGATATTCCAGTATGAGTTCCTTTCCTTTACTGGTTAGCGCGTAGACCGGTATCGCCACACCTAGCTGAAGAAGGGCTTTAGGACCTATCTTCTCCCTCACAATTCTTGAAGCGCTTCCCCATACGAGATCGGCTTTAAAAAGGTATTTCAAAGTCTCTTCTCGAACGCACGTATTGCATACGGAGAACACTGTGACCCCAACATCCTCTTCTCCAGCTAGGGCTCTTATATCCTCTATCCACTTAGCTGTAAATCCCGTTACTGTTGTAGCTATCCTCCTAAATCCTAATTCTATTGCCTTCTTAAGCCCCAAAGGCTGGTTTATTAATGCAGTACTTCTGTCTAGAACTATAGCGCCTCTAGATTCTAGGTATTCTATAGTCTCCTTCACAGGGTTTGTCTTTATAATGCCCGTAAGTCGCGCCCCTATCTCTTGTACGAGCGCAGGTTCGCTTGAAATTACTGTTCCAGCGCCATCACATACGGTTACAGCGCAGTCGAGCAATCCCTTTCTCATACACACGCTGATGATCTCGGATGCTCCATAGGGCACTAAAAGGCTCGAACTAAATACCCTGCAACATGAAAAGAGCCCATATTTCTCGATCTTCTGCTTAACGATCTTTTCGACAACCTCTCTAGTTATGTTCTTAACCCCATAAAGTAACTCCATTAGCGGACAGTACTCGACCATGGGATCTGAGAGAACTCTGACCTTCCCATCCTCTATGCGCACTACGGCGCCACAACAGAATATCTCGTGTTCGCCCATCACTAGCTAACCTCAACTAGCATCCTAGCGTAACAACTATATTAGAATGGCAGTTTCATAAACCTGCTAAAAATACTTTGAATAATTTATTCCTCTAGCCTCGCATAGCTCCTTTATAGTTATAGGTCTTCTCTCCACCATGGATTCATATGCGGCCTCTGAGAGAGCCGCTACATAGAGCCCGTATATCGGTGGAACTTCATTTCCGCTCCTCCCTAGAATCGTGTCTATGAAGTTAAACACTGGTCGTGAGGGCTCAATATTGGACGTATCGAGCTCTACTTTACATTTACTCTTGTCCTCAAAGAACACCCTATTGCCGTGTAAAAGTAGCCTCCCCTCAGTGCCCCAGAAGATCTCGTAGTCAAGCCAGTCAGGATCGTCACCAGCAATACCATAGCTGAGAAGGGCTCCATTATTAAGTTTCGCAACAAGGCATGTGTTTACATCCACTTCAATGTCATAGTCGTCGAAGAATGCGAAGACCTCATAGGGCTTTAATCCTGATACCCAAAAAGCGACATCAGAAATGTGACTTCCAGAGTCCACTAGCTCTCCTCCCCCTCCAAGAGCTTTTGTACCACGCCAAGACCTCCTGGCTAAATTATACCAGTCTTGTGCAAGTATCAACGCTATCATTTTCACCTCTCCTAGGGATCCCTCCCTAACGAAATTTCTCGCTGCGACAAACGTAGGTATAAAGTGTCTCTGAAACGCTATTTCGAGCACCACACCGTTCTCCTCTGCTGTTTCTATAAGGTCGACAGCGTGCTCTATCTTGCAAACCATAGGCTTCTCGACTAAAACGTGTTTTCCCTCACTCAGAAAGGCCTTAGCTTGCTCGTAGTGCAAGGTATGTGGCGTACAGATGATGGCGGCATCCACAAGGGATATCATCTTCTTGTAGTCAGATACTATCCTAGCCCCCGTGAACCCCCATTTCTTCTTCAACTCAAGGGCCTTTTCCTCCGCCACGTCCGCTAAGTAGGTGACCTCTATATCCTCACCCTTATCGATCAACGTGCGTAGGTCCTTTGCATGTGCATTAGAAATACCACCGCAACCTACAATACCTATCTTCATGTAACCACCATGTGGTTAACGAATGTAGGAGAATTTCAATGACTATATAAACGTTTGTGCCAGGGTCCTCTATGTTTTTAAGTAATAAGTACCGGCTACTTGGTGTAATTCCTATCAACTAACCCTTCGAGGGCATGGGGAGGTTGGAGGAGAAATAAGTGAAGTGAACTGCCTCAGTACCCATGCATGGGCAACCGCTAATTTAGCGTTAACCAGAACTATTGTATGATAAACTCACAGTAAGGGTCTCATTTAGCTATACACCTTGTTTCGACAGCTCCAACAACCCTGTTGAATAATCTTGAATGAAAGCCTGTAAGAATACCCCTAATGAAGTTACTTAAAGGCTCCCGGCCTCCTTTAAATGGCTCACACTTGAAACTATCCCTTATCCTTACCTGTGCTCTCCTCAAACTGTGGCAAACGTCCATGTTTTCACAACACCGAGTCCTGAGTTCGTTAATATGAGCTGTGCCAGGAGAAGTATCTTCTGAGGCTATGCGTTATTCTTTAACATGCGAGTGTATTCATCATGGGCCTCGCTGTCTACAGCCATGCTTACGTAGTATAGTAGGGCTCTGAAGCCTGAACCATACTTCTTAACAGTTTCCTTTAGTATAGCTGTGTAGGCATTCTTCCTCAATATTATATCTCTCTCACCAAAGAAGGTTAGAGGGAAGAACACAGTGTCTCCTGCAAGGCATTCGAAAACTGGCTTTATTTCTTGGGTTTCCTCAACATCCCGCATGCGTGAGACCCTTTTTATAACCTCGGAAACTTTCTTAGAAGTATTGGTGAAGTCTAAAAAGAATACGAGCTTAGCGCATCCACTGGGCGCAGCTCTAGAAACAGTTATATGTAAAATTGGGAGGTTCGTTCTGGAGAAACATCTGCTATTCTGCCGAGAATACTGTATTTGAATAGGGCTTTAGGTGAGAGAACTACTGCAGTACCGCACATCTTATGCTTGGGGGATGTAGACTATCCTGTCTATCTTGTAGCTGAGCTCTAATCCTCTCTTATTCTTGAGCAGTTTCCGGAGAGATCGTATGGCTGAGCGGTAAAAGAAGCGGACCTCCGAGCAAAAATTATAGGCCTCAGCGTACAACTTCTTAAAGCATAACTTAAATAGTTCTTTTAGCCCTTAACCACACATGGGTAGGACGAAGTACATTGCCACAGTAGGTCCAGCAACTTCAAGCATCGACGTCTTATATAGGGTTGCGCAGTACGTTGATGGCTTTAGGATAAATTTTTCTCATGGCGACGAGAAAAGCTGGAAGAACTACGTTGAGCTGATAAGAAAACTCGAGGAGAAGTTAGGAAAGAGGTTTGCAATAATAGGCGATTTACAGGGTCCGAGCGTGAGAATAGGACATATGGAAACTCGGCACGTTGGCGAAGGGGATATTATAATCTTTAGGTTTAGAGAAGAATCTCAAGGTGATGAAATCCCCGTTCCTCGTGCAGAGTTCTTTTCAATCGTGCGAAGCGGCGATGTAGTACTGACCAATGATGGTAGATTGCAGGTAAGAATTGTAGATGTGGGAGAGAACTATGCTAGGGGGAAGGTCTTAACAAGCGGTGATCTACAGAAGGGAAAAGCGTTGGTGATCAAGGGTAAGGAGTACGGGCTACCTTCGATAGGCGAGAAGGACTACCGTGCGCTGGAATTCGCGGCTAAAGTGGGACTCGACTACGTCGCCATAAGCTACGTGAAGTCCCCTGAGGACGTTAAAAAAGCTAGGAATATCTTAAGCTTTTTAGGAGAACCTGACATTAAGATCATCTCGAAGATCGAGACGAGGAGTGCTATAGAGCGCTTAGAGGAAATAATTCTTGAAAGCGACTGTGTTCTCATAGCGAGGGGAGATCTTGGACTGCACTTCAGCCTAGAAGAGGTCCCCAGCATACAGAAGCTTATCATTAACAGTTGCTATATCTACGGGAAGCCCGTAATAGTTGCAACTCAGCTCCTCGAATCCATGGTGGATAGTCCTGTACCTACAAGAGCTGAAGTAGCTGACGTGTACAGTGCAGCGCTAGAAGGTGTAGATGCCCTACTGTTAACGGATGAGACGGCCATAGGCAAGCACCCCGTTGAGGCGGTGAAGTGGCTTAAGAGAATAGCTGAAAAGTCAGAGGAGGAAAGCCAAGCACTGAGTAGGGAGCGCATTAAGATAACAGATATAAGGGACAGGTTTGCTCTAGGCGTCGTGGAGCTTTCAGAAAACCTGGGCGCGAAGATACTGATCTACACGAAGACCGGAATAACAGCCTTCCGCATGGCACGATTTAAGCCTAGAACGCAGATATTTGCAGCCTCCTCAAAGCTCAGAATAGTTAGGCAGCTCAGCATTATATATGGGATCAGGCCTCTTCTCATCGAAACACAAACCTATGAAGAGGGGCTTAACAAGGCCTTAGAAACGCTCAAGATAACCAAAAGCGTATCAAAGGGGGATATTGTAGTCCTGACGTATGGTTTAAGAGAAGCTCCCATGCACTACGTTAAAATAATTTCTATTACTTAACGGAGGGAATTAAGTCTAAAACTCTTTCACTAGGTCAATTATCTTCTCAAAGCTATAACCCACGGTAATTGTGAAAAACTATGAAAATGTCAGCGTATAAATACTAGCTATTATAATAATAAACAGCCATGCCGTTACTCGACTACAACTCCTTAAGGGAAATGCTTGAAAAGCTTGGAGAGAGATACACGAAGATGCTCGAAATAGATGTAGATTCGGGAAAGGATGAAGAGCTGTTTAAATGGCTACTGGCGTCCATTCTCTATGGTAGCTTTCTCCCCGAGAAAATTGCAACTAGAACCTATCTAGAATTTCGGAAGAGGGGAGTTCTCACGCCACAAGCGATACTCAACGCTGGGTGGGAAGGGCTTGTTGAAATACTCGATTCAGGAGGCTACGTAAGGTTGGACTTCAAAACAGCCTACAAGCTCTCCGAGGTTTCCAAAAACCTAATAAAATGGTATGACGGGAGCCTCAATAAGTTGCATGAGAAAGCTCAGGACAGCCTCGATCTTGAAAATAGAATTAAAGCTCTTGGGAAGGGCGTAGGGCACGTAACTACTTGCATATTCTTGAGAGAATTGCGAGAGGTGTGGCCCAAAGCCGACCCTTCCCTCACCAAGCTTGAGATCCTAGCGGCTTCAAATTTGGGACTAATATCCTCCAAAGATCCTAGACAAGCAGTTCAGGAGCTGAGGAATTTCTGGGAAAGGAATAAGGTTCCAGGCTTTAACTTTATAAGCTTTGAAACAGCAATTCTAAGGCTTGGCAAGGATTACTGTAAGAAATCCCTCTGTAAAAACTGTTTCCTTTCACAGTACTGCGTAACGTCGCGACAACAATATTTCCATAAAAAATGACTTGTTGAATCAAATTTATTATATTACCGTTCAATTGCTCCGTATCGTTTTATGTCTTTTTGATGCGGAGTGTTTCATTATGGATGTTCTTTGCTTCTAGCCCGACTGCGGGAGCAGGGCATTTCTGGATGCTTTAGTGTAGTTTGCTGAACCCCTTCCCCTCATCGA
>QMSC01000059.1 GCA_003649515.1 Thermoprotei archaeon
CTACTCAGATGTTGTAGTACTAACTGAAAAAGGAAGAAAAATAGTAGAAATAATAAAGACATTAATAGAGAGTGGAGAACTCGATCTCGAAGAACTAGGCCTCAGTAGAGAGGAGATATATGGGGGGATTTATATACCTAAAGCTTATAGAGGGCTATCTGGAGAAGACCTAAAGATCCTACTCTTACTTTACCTTAATGGAGGAAAGCTGAAGTGGTATCAGCTTATAAGAGCAGCTAAGAGAAAACCAAGTGATAAACTACTAGTGAATAAACTAATAAGACAGAAAAAGATAAAACCAAGGCGAGGAAGAACATACACATTAGTGGAGATAACTAAGGAAGGAATAGCACTCCTGGATACCATGTTTAGCAAGGCAAACATAGATCTCGCAAAGTGGATTAAGGAGAGAAATGGATTTAAAACACCATCACCTGAGCTAATTTGTAATTTATCTAAAATGCTTTCACCAGCAGAGTAAAATAGATTTTGATAAAATCGCAATTTTATGGAGTATTGTGGACAAATAATAAGTATTTCCATAGACAAAGATTTGTCAGAAAGATGCATATATACTTCTGAATTCGCAGAAGCACATAAAAATACGAAATATCAAAGTCTCTCACTTACCTAGTTTTCGAGGACCATGCCAGAAGGATAATGAGAAAGCTTAGAGGGGCGTGATGAAATCATTCGCAGTGGGTACGGAATACCGTAATTTGAGAAACAAAGCCACGGATTAGGTAAACGATATCTGACCAGTATTTGAGGGGACTTAAATATAGCAAATTGTAACTTTTTGGTAAAGAAGTGTAACATATGAACGAGAGACTATCGCTTCCTGGAGATACCTATGATATCTCCTATAGTCACTTCATATGATCTTACGGATTTTTAATCCCCTTCTAATTCTTTCACATTCACGTAGTAGGCATTCTTCATTCGACTTATCCTTGAGAATTTCCTCTCCCCTCTTATGGCCTTCAATAGTAATCCTTAGAAATTCGCTATCTGTATCCCTGTAGAATAGTTTGATACATTTGTATATTCTGTATACAAGTTCAGGGCACTTAGCATATGAACACTTCTGCCTAGTTTGGAAAACTTCTTCTATCTTTAGATGTTTTGATATAAAAATATGAATTTGTATCCTTAAACTAATTTATTTACGAATATTATAATTGCTTAGTAGTTGAGAGGTCTTAGCCTAATGAATCTAAATCGACATTTATTGAAGCCATATAGGTTTATGATTAAGTTCTCGGTTTAAATACCTCTATCTCTGCCTAGAATGCAAATGTTTATAAGTTGTATAGACTATAATGAGTGATAAATTATGAAAGTCCGGTATATAGGTATAATACTGGCTGTTATTATACTGCTAATCCCTACAGTACTATCAGCGGCTCCTCAGGAAAGAGAGACTGTTCTACATATATTACAACCTTGCGAACCTCCTCCACCATTAAAAACGTGGAATGTCTTTTATAACTGCAGGCCTACTTATATGATTCTCGAACCACTCTTCTACTATAGTAGGGGTGAGAGAAAGTGGTATCCATGGCTAGCTGAGGGATTCACTGAGAAGACTACAGACAAATATGTCATAATTACAATCAAACTGCGTAGAGGAATTAAGTGGAGTGATGGTACTGACTTTACAGCACTAGATGTACTAACCTCATACTGGATTAGAGGATGGGTTCTAAAGTGGTGGCCCCTACAAAAATACGTGGATCATATTGAAGCTCCGGATAAGTATACTGTAGTCATATACGTCAAAAGACCTGCACCCTTACCCTATAAATGGTGGTTTTTAAGACAATGGACTCCAGTACCGTTCTCACAGTATGGACAATTTGCCCCGGGTCTTACGATACCAGGAAAAATACCATTAGAGGGTGTAGATACAGAGGAATTGGCGAAAAAATTACGTGAGTACAGACCTGATAAACTTGTAGGGACAGGTCCATATGAGTATGAGAGCTATACTAGTACCGAATGGGTGTATAGGCGAAGGCCTGACTACTGGGTTGAAAAACTTGGAGTTACTTGGAAGCTAGAAACTGCTAAGGGAACCTTCGAATTTGGAGGAGGAGTTCCTGGCTATAGACTATTTGATAAAATAATTTGGCATAGGAGAATTAGTGATCCTGCAAGTTGGCCACTAATAATGGCAGGAAAGTTCGACTACACTTGGACAGGTCTCTCTGAAACCTGCTATGAAACTGTGAAGAGGAAGCCCGGCTACTGGGCTCCCACGGGTCCATGGCTGCATGGACATGCACTATACTTCAACTGTAAGAAGTTCCCACTAAAGGTGAGATGGGCTATAGCCTACGCTATTGATCTGAAGGAATACTGCTCAGTAGCTGTTGAATGGGGTCCAGAGAGCGTAATTCCTGCGGAGTGGCCCGTAGCCATATCACCATCCGATGTCTACACCTGGCTACCCAAAGATTGGTTAAAGAAGTGGATCGATAAGTACGAGTACAATCCTGAGAAGGCGGAGAAGTTACTCAAGGAGGCAGGCTACACTAAGAAGGATGGTTGGTGGTATACTCCAGAAGGTAAGAAGTTCACTCTGACAGTACATGTCCCTGCTGGTTGGGCTGGTTGGGTGCCAGGAGCAGAGAACATAGCTTCTCAGCTAAGGAGATTTGGAATTGATGCTAGGGTCATACAGTTGGACTGGGCTATGTGGGGAGATACCATACGTGTTAAAGGGGAATTCGACCTAGCCATAGAGTTCTGGACATATGGTCTATACCACCCATGGGACAGCTATAACAGGTTCTACATAGCCTACACACTATTAGGAAAAGGTTTCCACTTTGATCCAATAGTAGAAGTCCCTGAAGGGGTCTCCAAATATAGTGGAATAGTAAATGCCTCAGAACTCACTGAGAAGCTTGCGGTAACCACAGACATAGAGGAACAGAAGGAGTTAGTCAAAGCACTAGCATACATAACTAACCACTACTTACCGGCACTTCAGCTCCACGAGAAGAAATGGGCTAATACTGTATGCATTGACCACATAGACTGTGCAATCGATTGGGGCGTCTTCATGTGGTACACTCCAATACAGATTGAAATGGGCAATAACCCAGGGTTTGTCTATGGCTTCCTGCTGTGCTCTGGACTCTGGAGACCCAAGCCAGTTAAGCCAGTTGCACCACCAACAATACCTATCGAGGAGATAGTGGAGAGGGTCGCAAAAGCTATACCTATTAAAGAATTAGCGGATGCTATAAAGAAAATGGGTAAGGAAATATCCGAAGCCATTACACCGATTAAAGAGAGTGCGGAAGCAGCTAAAAGTGCTGCAGAAGCAGCTAAAGATATAGCAGGGACAGCTGTTACAGCAGCCTATACAGCTACTGCCATATCCATTGTTACACTGATAGTAGTCATAGCACTTGGGGTATATCTACTGAGAGAAATTAGAGCACTAAGAAAATAAATATTTTTACTTTTTTACTATTAATAACTAACTACTATACACTTTGGATTTAAATTTGAAGATAGTGAATATTGTACTGGAGGGTCTATATATTCATCTTCTGCACTAGCAACAATTCAACCATCTATACTTTATTTCAATCGACGACAGACTATTATTATTGCTTTGTATAAAGTAATTTTAGCCTCTTAGAGATTCTAAAATATGTAGCTCATCATCTTACTAACACCTGGAGAGGAATCGAGTAATTACAAATCTATACAGTTTATAAGGCGAATTTAAATGTTATAGATCCTTCCAAGAAACATTTTTATTTCTTAAATTGATTTAGATAGGGGATTAATGACTATGAAGTGGATTATTAAGAGAACAGCAACCGCCATACTGACAGTATACATAGTAATCACAATAACCTTCTTCCTAATAAGACTTCTACCAGGAAGTTTCATAGAGATGATGATTTACTACTACATGACGCAGTATGGTATGTCGGAAATTGAAGCTGAAGAAATGGTATATAGCCTATACGGTATAGCACCTAAGAAGCCTGTATGGGAGCAGTATATAGACTATATATGTGGTTTACTCCGAGGAGACTGGGGTAAGTGCTACATAACAGGTATCCCAGTACTAGAAGCATTGTTCTATGGTTTACCATGGACTGTTTTTCTCCTATCGATATCTATGACTATTTCATTTGCCTTAGGAGTGGGTCTAGGCATCTTAATGGCATATAGAAGAGGAGGAATTCTCGATAATGCATCATCAGTATTCGCCTCCATATCCCGTGCTACACCGAATTTCATTTTGGGTCTTCTACTACTATACTTCTTAACGATTTACTATCCTATATTTCCATCTAGAGGAAGCTATGATATATCTATTAAGCCAGGCTTTACCTTAGAGTTCATATCAAGTGTACTATATCATTCATTTCTCCCAATCATGGCCTATGTTATCACGAGTGTAGGAGGATGGATGCTCGCCATGAGAGGTAGCGCTATAAGAGTCCTGGGAGAGGACTACGTAATTGCAGCTGAGGCTAGAGGGCTTAAATCTGGAAGAATTGCTAGGACTTATGTAGGTAGAAATGCGATCCTTCCACTATTTGCAAGCTTTGCTATATCCCTAGGATACATGTTTGGAGGATCTGTTTTTATAGAAACCTACTTTGCATACAATGGTATAGGACACATTATAGGTCTAGCAATGTCGTGGAGAGACTATCCACTAATCCAGGGTGGCTTCTTATTGATTACCCTTGCAGTTGTCCTCTCAAACTTTATAGCAGATCTACTATATGGTAAGCTGGATCCCAGGGTAAGGAGAGGTGGTATGTATTCCTAAATTAAGGAAGGGTAAGATAATGAGAGGTCTAAAAAGCTTTCTACGATATCATATACTCGAACCTCTAAAGATTCTGGCAAGTGATAAGAGAGCACTTGTGGGTCTGAGTATAGTAATTTTTTACGTACTAATGGTGGCAGTAGGTCGTCTGTTTATACCCCTAGACCTAACTCCTCATCGAGAGAAGAGATACCTAGGTCCTTCATGGGAGCATCCATTGGGCACCGACTTCGCTGGTAGAGATATCCTAGCACAGATAGTCCACGGTGGACGTGATGTTCTTCCTGTAGCCTTCTTAACTGGTTTTGTAACAATAGCTATAGGAACAGCTATAGGGATAACTTCTGGATATGTGGGTGGCAAGCTAGATCTAGCTATAACTACCTTCATAGATATCTTTTTAACTATACCAGGATTCCCGCTACTCATGGTAGTGGCTGTATGGTTACTTCAATCGGGAATACCGATAAATATCTTTATAATAGCATGCGTACTGAGTATAACTGCATGGGCTGGTCTGGCTAGATCTGTAAGAGCACAAGTTCTATCGATAAGAGAGGAAGCCTTTATAGAGGCTGCTAGATGTCTAGGCTTAAGTAGGTTTCACATAGTCTTCAACGAGATATTGCCTAATGTAATGCCATATATAGCTATAAATTTCATGCTTAGTTCCGTAAGCGCCATCTATTCATATACAGGACTTCAAGCTCTGGGGCTCATACCCTATGAGCCAGGTACTTGGGGGGCCATGATTAGCATGGCTCAGGCATATGTCGGCACTATAACAGGTGCTGGCTGTTGGTATGTACTTGCACCATCGATAACAATAATTGTACTACAAGTAGGACTTGTATTCCTTAGTCAGGGAATAGATAAAATCTTCAACCCTAGACTAAGAGAAAGGTGATTATATGACCACGCCCTTAATAAAGGCTGAAAAAGTATCTAAGATATTTTCAGTTGGAGGTATGTTTGGAGCTAAGAAATATATAAAGGCTGTCGATGGCGTAGATCTAGAGATAGGTGAGAATGAAATACTGGCCTTAGTAGGTGAATCTGGATGCGGTAAGAGCACTCTAGGAAGATTAATGTTAGCCCTATTAAAACCGAGCTCCGGTAGTGTATCATATTATATTAATCACGAGTATAAGGATGTATGGTCTTTAAAGGGAAAAGAGTTCAGAGAATATAGAAGAAACGCGCAATTGATTCCTCAAGATCCTTATAGTACACTTAATCCTATGAAGAAGGTAATATCGGCTCTAACTCCTCCTCTTCTACGGTATAAGATTGCAAGAAACAGAAGAGAGGCTAAAAAGATGGCTGCAGAGCTCTTAGAGATAGTAGGTTTATCTCCACCGGAAGATTTCTTCGAAAGATTTCCATGTAGGCTTAGCGGAGGTCAATTACAGAGAATTGCTATAGCTAGAGCCATAAGTGTAAAACCGAAATTCATAGTAGCTGATGAAGCAGTTTCAATGTTAGATGCCTCCCTGAGGATAGAGATTTTAAATCTACTCTTAAATATCAGAAAGAGCCTAAAGACTGCCTACTTGTTTATTACGCATGATCTTGCTATTGCTAGGTATTTCGCTAGAAATGAGAGAATAGCTATAATGTACCTAGGTAATATAGTCGAAATGGGAAGAACTGAAGAAATCATCCAGAATCCTCTTCATCCCTATACACAGACTCTATTAGCAACAGTTCCAATACCAGATCCTAAACTAGCTAGAAAAAGAGAACTACCTAAACTGAGGAGTCTGGAGATACCCAGTCTCATATCCCCTCCCCCTGGATGTAAGTTTAATACCAGATGTCCCTATGCCGAGAGTATATGTGAGAAGAAGGTTCCAGAGTTAAAAGAAGTAAAAGGACGCTTAGTAGCCTGTCACCTATTCTAATATTCTATAACAGGACACTAAAATACCCGAAAGGGATACCCTGGAGCAACAGCAAGCTGAGGGCTCTGTTCTAAAAGACGTAATATTGGCCTATCTATCTAAGTGTTTAAGATCTTAAATGTGTCAGAAGCACCAATCCTATTTTAGGTAAAAATGCTAACTGTATAGGTGACAGGCCACTAAGTGCCCCCCTCCTAGATCTATTAGTTCGGGCTTGCGCTCTTTGCATATCTCCATTCTATGTGGACATCTTGGATGAAATTTACATCCAGGTGGAGGATTTACAGGATCGGGTATTGGCCCAGGCAGTGGTTTAAGATCCTCCAAGGGGCCTGTTATTGAAGGTATGGCCTTTAGTAGCGCCTTTGTATATGGATGCTTAGGCTCATAGAATATTTTATAGGTATCTGCAATCTCTACCATATTGCCTAGATACATAATAGCTATTCTATCGGCTATTTCAGCAAGGACTGCTAAATCATGTGTTATAAATATCATTGTAAGTCCTGTTTTCTCATGTATCTTCTTTAGAAGTCTAATTATA
>QMSC01000060.1 GCA_003649515.1 Thermoprotei archaeon
ACTTCGTCTCCACTCTCAAGGTTCTTGAGGCGCACGAACCACTTCTTCACGTCTTTACCTCCCTTTTCACTCCTTAATAAAACTACCTCTTAGAGCAGCCAATAGAAAACCGAAATATTCTGGATCGCGCTTTCGGATTTCTAGTATTTCGGTGCTTGAGAGTAAAGACTCGAGTCCTACGGAAATTAGTTGTGTCGGTCTTGCACCTATTTCTGAGAGTAGATCCGGTCTTTCTGTAAGACGTCTTAACGTCTCTTCTCCAACGTAGATTCTCCCAAGATATTCGTATTTCCTATTGTATCTCTCGAGCTCTGGAGATATTTGATAGGCATGCGGGTGAGATTCTTCCCACTCAATTCTCTTTATGTTAAAACTGTTCTCTCGCGCGCGTGCAACAAAGAATCTCCAGCACGCCCAAAAGTTCTCTCGGAGAGGAAACGAGATGTGATGACCATACTCGTGTAAAATATCCGCTGCATCGTCGCGGGTGTGTATTTCCCCTGGTGTATAATAACTCTCATCTGAGCGTCTGATCCTCACGTGCCCGGCTCTTTCTACCACCTTTGGATTCACAAACCTGGGCAAAACGCGTCTGATAACCTCAATTCCATTCCTCATTTGCCCATCTATTTCGAATAAGTCGATTATCTCTTCTGCCCTTCCTCCACCAACAACTCTCTCTATAGCATCCAGAACACTCCCTGTTTTCCTGTACTCCCTTTCGAATTCCGCCAAAGACTCGAATATTGCTCTATCTATTTCCTCGTCTCCCGTTACCTCGGGAGGAGAAACGTCCCATTCTACAGGAACGAAAGTACATCTGCAATTAGGATGCGCCGGTATTTTTCCCATCGCTTTCTCTATCGGCCAAGGGTTCTCAGCAGCGTTTGCTAAGCAAACAGGACAAGTTCTCTCGTCCGGAGCAACTACCCAGTTTACTTTCTTCAGACCTCCCTTGCGATAAGCTCTCAATCTTCCTTCTGTCGCAGCTCTTATCAGCTCTGTTCTGGCTATTGTTTCCGCTCTCCATTTTTCTCTTGTAAAGACTCTTCTTACTCTCTCCCTTGCTTGCTCTACGGATTCCCTCCTCATTATAGCTTCCATTATTTCTCTGTTAACTGCTTCTGCTATCTCTCTGCTAAGCCTTTTCGCTATGAGCGTGTTGTTTTCTCTCAAGAAGTCTATTGCCTCTTGATCGTACCCGAGGAATTGGTTTATGTCCTTCGCACCGCGATCGAACCCTGTGTAATACGCTCTTATAGTAAAACCGTCTAAAAACCTAGCGATTTCTTGTTCCTCCTCGCTGAAGTCAACGGATCTGTGTTTCAAGGGGTTGTCTCTCACAGATTCTTCAGCAATTTCAATTGATTTTCTTTTCATTCTCTGCAGAATGGCCCTTATTTTCCGCGCTAGCTCTTTCTCTTCTGATGAAAAACGAAAAAAAGGGTTGCGTCCGTGCTCTTCGTATTCCAAAGTATGCTGTTCTATGTCTATTCCTTCTATTTTCGCCGCTAACTTTTGCAAAACGTCTGTTGGAAGAATGCCTGCATCAGCATATATTTTCAGTCGCGTTGCAGCTTTGGTTTTGTCGACGCTTTCCAGCTCACACCAGACAATACTGTATTCCTCTCCTTCCAAACCGTTTAGCTCCAAAACAGCGTCGAAAATCTCTCTGAGACTCTCACTTATTAGTCTCTGTAAGCTTCTAATCCACAATACGAAAATACGCATTTGCACACCAGCACCGCTTCTGCCCGTGTCCTCGAAGAAAACGCTTGGGACCTTCAGACCTGTTCTTATTCTGTCCTCGAAGTACCTGAGATATTGCACATAATCTATCGTTTTTCCTCCTGCACCAAGCAGCTTCACGTCAATTGGATAAGGAAACACCCAGTCGGTGTCTTCCCGAATCTCGTATAGTTTCTCTGCCACTTCTTGCACTATTTTTTCTTGTTTGGATTTCGGCAAATTGGTTATGTTTACGGTCTCGTCCCCTATTGTTACTACTAGCTGCGGTCCATATCGCTTCGAAACAATTGGAAGGATTCGCTCTATTTCTTTCTTGTAGTAAACATAGTCTAAAACCGGCGCTAGGACACTCTCCCCGAGTGGACTTCCTCTGGAGTTTAGCTTTATGTGTACAACTTCATCCGGAGAGAACTCAAAACGTTTTAGCGTTAATCTCTCATCTTCTACATCACCTTGGCCGAGTTCCCAATATTTCACATATGCCTCTTGGACATACTTCACGACCTCGCCCGTTACGTTGTTTCTGTAAACAGCCATTGTTCTTGGATCAACCGGTTTGATTAGCATATCGTTGTCTTTCTGAACCTTGACTATGAAGGCATTTCCGAAAATTAGCAAGTGAGGAAGTATCCAGTCTCTGAGCTGAGAGAACAACCTGTTTTTTCTTATAAAGTCGTTTAGCGCTTCTCTGACTTCTTCACTCGCCTGTATTGAAAAACCTGGTGATATAGCACTCTCTATTATTATGTCTATGCATGCTCTAACAGTATCGTCGTTTTTGTACGCCCAGAGATATGTGTCGAAATCTTTCTTCACAGCTACTAGTTTTTCAAGTGAATGTTCATCTAACAATTCTTCGTCTGGTAAAACAGACGATGAAGATGCTGAGAAGCCCAAAAGTTCCTTCAACTTACTAAACATGATAATCACCACTCAACACCAACTATAAACGGAGATACCGTGTGCTTGTGCTTAGCTGCCCAGGCAGCCAAAGCGAGAGCATCTACTCTATCGTCTTGCGCTCCCCGATATTTTATACCGCTCGACGTTATCTTAAATGTATACGAGTATAACTCGTCGTATAAATCTCTATCGTAGTAAAGCTTCAACTTCCCGGTTTCTAGCATCGCAAGAAGATTTTCTATCAGCTTTTCTTTTTGTTGTTGAGTGAATTTGACTCCTTCGACGGGACACTCGACCTTTTCTGTCAAATCCTCTATGAATGCTTCTCCAACACCTGTTTGATCCACAGCTACTTTTATTATGTTAAACCTCTTTGTCCACGCCTTGATGAGCCTCGCTATTTGCTTATAAGCTGTTTTTCTGTACACGACGAGTCTTACTAGTTTTGCTGGTTTCCCTAGCTGCACAATGGCTAAAACAGTAGATGATCTGTGTTTCCCCAAATCCACTCCGGCGACATAAGTTTTACGAGGATCTCCGCTGTCAAGAGGTTCTAGTTTTTCGTCTATAGCGTTCTCGAGGACAGAATGGGAGAATACGACGTTGCTTTCTGAAACGAATTTAGCGAGATACTCTCTGGCGTATCTTAGCGGTGGTGTTCTCGCCCTAATCTTTTCTAAGTATTTTGCTGTTGATTTGTTATACCGGGCGATTTCCTCTGTCGAAAAATATATTTTTATGGCATTGGGGTCGTTCCAAGCGTCCCAGAAGTGGTTTCTTTTTGTTGGGTGGGGGGTGGAAGCCTGAATAATTGTAGCTCCGGCGTGGGCGCCCATCGGGTAAATTACATCAGTAACAATTCTGCTTTTTATGTGAGCGCTCTTGTCTATGTATATCCTGTGAGCAGTATGTCCGCGGATTGTATACCCCTCCTGGCCACTCGGCAGCGATCTTATCTCTGTGTTATTACTGAGTTCAACTATTTCGGTTGTTTCTCGCACTACAGAAGCAGAAAGTAGCTTGTTTTTGTGAATGAATTGCTTTACCTTCCTTAAAAATAGGTTGGATTGCTCCTGCGATGGAGAAACTATTATCACGTTTTTCTCAGGGTTGAAAAAAGCATAGTGCACACAATCGGCAGCTAAAGTTATACTTTTTCCGCTTTGCCTACCTGCGCAAATAACAACGTCTTTTCCGCTCATGCACGCTCTCAATACTTTGACTTGTGGAGGATATGGGTTGAAGCGTAAAATCTCTCTAGCAAACTTAACGTTGTCTTTTGCAAGTTCTTGTAAGTACTCCTCTGTTATCTTCATTTCTTCGCACCTTTTTCCAACCATATTCTAGCCAAATCTTCTACTTTGACGCCCCTTGCCCCCTTCTTTGCTTTGAGAGTTAAATTCAGAGATTCGAGCCATTTCCTGAATTTTGAGTCAGCTTGCATTAAATATGTAATGTAAGCATGCGTTTTCGAATCATCTGAAGAAGAGTGAATCGGAGAGAATACTAATAGCATCTCTGCACGCTTTGCGTGGATAAAGAACATAACTGCGCGCTCTATTGCGTCCCTAATCGGTTGTAAATCTCTAAACTCTTCGTCTATGGCGTTGAGATATTCCTCAAATTTCAGTTCAAATGTTCTCTTTTCGTAGTAACATTCCTCCCCGTCTCGCTGTTTTTCGCAATCTCCGAAAAAAGGACAGGGCGGGTTATAAATCATGAATCCGGCGACTTTATCTCTCGCCAAACCGTGTTTTATCTGTTTTTTAATTTGTTTCTCTATCTCTTCCTTCGATCTTTTTCTTCCACGCCTCTTTGATTTCTTCGGCACTTATTCCCCTCCTGCTCTTACATCTGTGCATCTCTATCAGGATACATTTGTGAGTCTCTGGCAGTTGCTTGGGCCACCTCGGCTTGAACCCTAGTAAGTCAGAGTATGCGTCTACCACTTCTGGACCAACGTAAACGCAAGATTTTGAGTTGAAGAAGAAAACAGGCTCATAGAAACTCGGCCTGAGGAAGGATATGTAGTCAGCACCCGGATCCTCATATGTCGTTTCTATTACTCTTGTGTAACCATCAACTTCTATTTCGACCCAGGCGTGTCTGTATTTTTCTCCATTTACGTTTACTATGCCAAGAACACCGCGCGAGTTAAAGCCAAGTGCCTCCAGAACGCTTTGGGTGAGAAACGTGGTGTCTTCGCAATCTCCAGTCTTTAGGATTAGCGTTTCCCATGGAAACTGCCAAAAATCGGTTTGTTTGTGTATCTCAACGTCGTATTTATATCTAATTTTCTCTACGATCCAATCCAAGAATCTTTTCACGGTTGAGAAGCCTAGTTGAGTTCTATCTGCGGGCCAGAGATCAAGCGCAAGTCTTTGAACCATATAGCTATGAGGCTGTACGAACTCGGAAATGAAGTGTCTTGTACCCTTTCCTCTCACGTTGCACCATATTATCCCGCCTGCGCGCAAACTACTTACAAGGCGTATTAAGTCCAAAACAACCACCTCGACTAAATAAACATGATATTGTTACCAAAACCGAGTTCTTTGAATATTTCCTCGAAAACCGCCGTTATACTGTGTTTTAAAAGCGATGTAGCTTCGGCTTTTGCTAAGAGATTGTAAGTTTCGCGGGGAAGGATAAGAACAACGTGTTTCGGATGCTCTACGAAAATGTAAGCGGGAATTAAATTTCCGTCTTCATCACGGGAGGGCAGTTCGTCACATAACTTCCTCAACTGCTTTTTCACTTTTTTGTTCTCCCATTTGTCTATTCTCAATTTTCCTCTCCCCCCAAGCGGTTCTTATGATGAAGGATGAGATGTATCCAGCTCCCCTAAGCCTTTCTAGAAAATCTACGATTCTGTGTCTTCTCACAATGAAAAGAAGAGAGTCTCCGTTTTCTTCGACAAAGACAGTTCCGTCGAGTTTTAAAACTTCGAAAGCTAGGTCTTTTCTTCTTCCCTGGCATGGTAGCAGCATCTCGAATACAACATAGTGTGGAAGATTGGCAAAACGCGTTGGATAGTCCGATGAAACATTCAGCACTTGTGCCAACGTGCACACCTCCATTTCAATCTCCTTTTTCGTTTTTCATTTGTATATAGATACTTGCGCAAGACGAACGCCCCTCACATCAGGGGAGACCTCACGATGCGCAATATTATTGCGAAACAAGGCGATTGTGTGCCCGAGGATTGACAGAGCGTTGGCGATGATCAGTCCGTAATTTGTACTGAATAATGATTCAGTCAAAGTTTTGAAGTCGGTGCCAGAGGCGCGGCGCGGGAAAATCTCCGATGAGAACAAGCTAAAACTGTGTCTGACAGTTTATAACCCGTTCTGTTGGAATTGCAGTCAGCAGCCACACATCCGCGTGGTAGTAAGTTGCACTTATCTAGACTTAAAATTAATTGGGAATAGTTTGGTGTGGTTTGGGAGATGATGGTGGTTGCAGTTCCCAAAAACGAAAGATTTATATTCAGATAATATGTGAGTAAGGTTACGGGATCGTGTTGGTGGTAACGTCGTATCACGCTCGAACACTCCTCGACATATATGGGATCCCCCCAGGACAAAATGCCTTCCTAGAAGACTCTGTGTTAGACCTGTCAGAGTGTAGCTGTCTTTTCAAGGAAAGAGAGTGCAGATGCCCAGCGAACATTCACGCATTGGACAAGAGAACATTTCATCGGGATCGAGTAGATCCGCGGGAAGATCCCATAGGTCATCTCATCCACGATTGTAAAGAGGAAGTTGTTGCTTTCGCAGGAGGGTTCTCTATCTCTTATATCGTCAAAAAACGTTTCTGGTTCTCAGTAATCGTCGGATTGTTGATAGTATTAGGAGTTTACATCCTCAAGAGATTAATGAATAAACCGATACCCGTGAGAGTCAAGGAATCTCGAAGAGCGTGAGGTAACACTATGGCTCTTTCGTTTTTCCTCCAAGTACTAAATCGAGAAGTGCAGATTCGGCGTATAAGGAAAAACGACTGTGTACGCATAGAGAGGTTCACTTGCGGTAGTGAAGAACAAGACTCGTTCCTAAAAGAAAAAGCAATATCATATCACGCAGCCGGTCTTACTACAGTGTACTTAGTACTACTCGAAGATGAAATACTTGCGTATTTTACTATAAGCCCTTTCACCCTTAATTACAAGAAACTTAGTGATAATATAAGAAAAGAAATAGAAGATGGTTTGGGAACGACGGTTGATGTTAAACGTATTCCAGTATTACTCTTGGGTCAATTTGCCGTTGAGAAAAAATATCAAAATCGTGGTGTTGGAAGTGAGATTCTTGGGAAAATAATCATCCCAATTGCAATCGCGATTGCAGAACAGATTGGCGGTATAGGTCTTTGCGTCCATACTACACCGAAGCTTGCTGAGAACTTCTACCAAAGGGTTCATAAACAGCTTGGCGTGGGTTTCTATGAAATCTCAAGAAAGGCGAACGAGAATCGTAGTGAACTCTTGTTCTTCTTAATAG
>QMSC01000061.1 GCA_003649515.1 Thermoprotei archaeon
ATCCAAAGATTTTTATTAATCCTCAACACTCCCATGTACAGAAGAGGAAGAGATGAAGAAAACAACAATTAAGGAGCCACAGTATCCTATTTTCATAGTGTTGAAACAATCCTTTCTATATCCCAGCCCGCCTGTGATCCTATATATAAGCTTGGAAACTTTCCTCGCAAGACTTCAAATCCTCTTCTCGTAGACTTCTCGCGCGATCCTCCTGCTCTCTTCACCTATTTTTAATTCTCCTCTTCTAAGTAGTGCGAGTACTTTTCATTCCAAGCATCAGCCATATAATACTTTATTAGATTTTATGTAGATACTGGTACGGGAGCTATAAGTGCGCCGAAAGGTAGCATTGTTCGTGCTTAGTGGGTGTTCAATAGAGTTACTTGAGCGCACGAGTGTGAGCATTGCCGAAATGTTCAAGGAAGAGGGCGCCTCAGCAGACTGGGCATGGACTGTTTTCCCCTCAACGCCCTATGCGTCTAGCGCCTCGCTGATCACTGGGCTATATCCTCAAAGCCATGGGTGTGTCGTTCAGAAGTACTTTGATTCCAGGAGAAGCGTAGAAAGGCTTTTAACGTGTAACAGCCTCCTTCGAAATTCAATACTGAGGATCGTTGAGAACGCGGGTGGTAAGACTGCAATCGTAGAAGGTCCTGAGGGACTGCTTAAGGGGGGCACCGTAAACGTGAGGTTATTTAGTCCAGAGCTAGGAGATTTCGCCTATTACTCTAAGGTAGTCATTAGAAGACATGACCCTGATGTCCTCATCTTGAAGATACCCCTAATTAGGGAAACGTGCTACGAACACGGTCCTCGAAGCGAGCATGTGAGAGAGGCCCTAAAAAGTGTGGACGATTTCCTAATGGAGGTCTTTGAGCTTCTTGAGAGAAAGTGGAGGAATTGTTCAAAACTATACATTCTTATATCTGATCATGGAGTGACCGTGGCCGAGCTAAACGAATATGAGAGGATTGCCGGTCTATCGAGCAAGGATTTAAACTTCCATGTAGTCTCTCAGGGGCGTCTTCTCCAAATTTATTTGAAGGATAGTAGGAGCAAGCTTAGGGCGGTTTCGGCACTAGCTAACCTTGAGGGAGTAGACTTAGTGTTCGAAGAGCTCGAGCTCAAATCCCTGAAGAGCTTCAGTCCAGATATTGGAGACCTCGTGATCTCCCTCGAGGAGGGTTTCTACGCACTTAGGGACGATGTCATTAAGGGATGCTCTGGAGGATTTACTGACAATGAAATGAAGGTCCCCCTAATGATTTACGGTGATGGGGTTAGACAAGGGTCGATAATATTTGCGGAGCTCGTAGACGTGGCCGCTACAATAGCGTACTATCTGACCATTAGAAAAGCCTTTGATGGAAGGCCGATAGTTGAAGCCTTTGATGGACTTTCACCAGAAGCATACGATAAGACCGCGGAGCTCACTAGTCTCATGAGGTACACCTACCGCGAATTGAGGAAGACGTTAAAGAGTGTCATGGAGTTGAAGAGAAGCTTTGCTGAAGGGGCCTTATCCCAGCCCGAATACTACCTCAAACGCAGGGATCTACGTTTGCGTTTAAGAGCTCTCTCCTACAAGTTAAAGGAGCTTAAAAGCGATATACTGCTCTCCCTAAGCCGCTATAAGGGTCACACTATTTATTAACCTGCTGGGCTAATGTTAAGGTACAAAACGATGGGAGGGGCCCCACGTGATCCGGGAAGAGGAAAGGGAAATGACCCGTTTTCTCTCCGAGCTTATACAGATAGACACTTCTAATCCACCGGGCAACGAGGCTGAGGCAGCAAAACTCATAAAGGAGAAGCTTTCCGAATACGGTATTAAGAGCATATACCTCGAGAGCGATAAGAATAGAGGTAACGTTATAGCCTATTTGGGCGAGGAAAATAAGCCCCGCCTTCTGCTCCTCTCTCACCTTGATGTGGTTCCTGCAGTTAGGGAGGAGTGGAAAGTGGACCCATTTTCGGGGCTGATCAAGGATGGGTATATCTGGGGACGTGGAGCTCTCGACGATAAGGGTCCTCTTGTCGCTGAACTATATGCATTTTTGGCGTTTCGGGACTTGGTGGATGAGCTGAACATCCAACTGATGTTCGCTGCTACGGCGGATGAGGAGAAAGGGGGTCTGAAGGGAGTAGGCTGGCTCATTGAAAACCACCCCGAGAAGATTAGAGCTGAGTATGCGATAAACGAGGGCGGAGGAATGGGACTACCAGTTCGCGGAAAATACATTTTTCCTATCCAGACAGCTGAGAAGGGAGTTTACTGGTTTAGATTGAGGGTTAAGGGGGTTCCAGGCCACGGCTCAATACCTGGAAGCGGAGTGAACGCCATAGCACTAGCATCATCAGTCATTGAGAGAGTAGTTTCTAAACAACCGGATATAAGGATGACGGATCACGCCAAGGGCTTCATTGAAAGCTTCTTAAGGATTTCTGATAAAAGTTTCCTCACACCTCTAGTCTCCTCTCCACAATTGGCTGATAAAGTTCTTGATAAGCTCGCTAAAGAGGATAAAGGGCTAGCGGAAAAGATAAGAGCCATGCTCAGAAACACTGTGACGCCTACGATGATCAAGGGGGGTGTGAAGGAGAACATTATACCTTCCCTATGCGAGGTTGTATTCGACGCTAGACTTCTTCCGGGCTCCAATAAGGAGGAACTGCTAAGGTACATTAAGGAGAAGTGTGAGGGACTAGACTACGAATTAGAGTTCATTTCGGAGGAAGAGCCTACAGAATCTCCTCTCACCAGCCCTCTCTACGAGGCTATAAAGGCAGTTTTAATGGAGGAGCTAGAAAACGCGGTAGTTACGCCGGTTCTTGGCACAGGGGGAACGGACTCACGTTTTCTAAGGAGATCTTTTAAGTGTCAAGCATATGGCTTTACTCCCATAATTGTCGACGAGCCCTACGGCGATTTCTTAAGGAGAATACATGGTGTGGATGAGCGAATTTCGATAAAGAACCTTGTCTGGAGCGCGGAAGTTCTGAGGAAAGTGATAGTAGAGTTTAATGAAACTTTACGAGGTCACTAAGTCCGCGAGGCGTGACATGCATCTTTTCCATTCCTGTGATAGGAGTGGAGATTCACCACGCCTGAGCAACTCCTCAAGTTCAGGGTTAAGGGGAAGTTTAAGGACATCTTTTATTCCGAACTCCTCTGCAAGAGTATAAGCTTCCGATCTACCAAAGAGCTCGATTACACTGTTTCCATACCTCAAATAGGACATGTTCTCCACAAGGCATCTGATCAGTATTTTCTCATCAGTTAAGAGTCTCAGTAGCCGCCTTACAACGTTTAATGAGAGTATTGAAGGGATTGTTACAACTACCGCTAACGCTTTTTCCCTTAGGAGTCGCAATGTTACTACGACCTCGTCTCCTGTACCGGGTGGTAGGTCTACTACTAGGAAATCGAGAAGATCCCACGAAGTCTCAGCAAAGATACTAAGCACGAGCTTTTCCTTAGTTTCACCACGGAAGGCTAGCGGCTTTTCACCTACAAGCAGAGTCAATGACATGTATTCTAGGCCATTAGCGTTAATAGGTTTCAGACCCTTTCGGTCTCCTGTGGGCTTTTTTCTAACTCTTAAGATCAGATTAGTGCTAGGCCCGTGGATGTCTAGATCTAATAAGCCCACCTTAAAGCCCTTCTCTTTAAGGATCAGCGCAAGTGACGTTGCTATTAGGCTTTTTCCCACGCCACCTTTTCCACTAGCTACCAGAATCGCCTTCTTCACTTTACCGAGCTTAAGCTTAGCCATTTCGTAGCGAGGATCAAGATACATGCGGTCGTCACCTCTCGCTCGTTATCTTTTCAACTATCAGCTCTCTTCCCTGCTCGATCTCAAAATCCCTGCTACCACAATTGGGGCAGCGTGCGAAAGCATATACGAGATCTGGCATATAGTGGAGCGGTAAGTCTAGACCCCCCTCTTCATCTTCTAAGAGGTATTCCTGAGCCTCCTTCTCCAGGCTGGATTTCATATCTCTTAGAGTCCACTTAGAACCGCATATATTACACCTGAAGAGAACGGGCTTCGTTTTGATCGTGAATTTAGCCCCCCTAAGCATCTTCTCTTCCTCGGATAACATTCTTAATGCTTCTTCTAAGATGCCTACATCGAGCATCGATAGCTCTCCCACGGATATTTCGACTTCGATGAGCCTTCTGAGCCCCCTCTCCTTGGCATAGGAGACGAGAGTTCTGATAATGCCTTCCGCAATGCTCCACTCGTGCATTTCCAGCCCAAGGTCTTTAGTAAAATACTTTATATAATCTTATTGAAATTCTGGAGCCGATAAGCAGTCCTCCTCAGAAGATTTTTATATTTTGTAAATCTTTTTCTGGCTATGAATTTCAGAGAAGCCAGTGAGAGAATCGCTGACATAGTCTCCCACGTCTTAAACGCTCCATTCTTCGCGCTTTACTTACTGTTCATAATACTTTACAATGAGTCCCTGGACGTAATTCTAAACCTCCTTACGGTGGTTCTAGGAGTACTATTACTCGTGATCGCACCTACAGCGCTTATAGCGATCGAAAGTAGACGAGGAAGGGTAGACTACTTTGTCTCTGATGTTAGAAAAAGACCTAAGTTCTTCATACCTCCGTTAATAAGCTATATTCTCGGTTTCACCATATTTCAAGAGCTTGGCGTGAGGACAATAGCCTTATATTACCTGTGCTACTTCACTGTGACTCTCGTCATCTTGCTTGTAACCTTGAAGTGGAAAATAAGCGTACATGCAGCGGGAGTCTGCGGTCCGATAACCTTTACAGTGTATGTTTACGGCTTAGAATACTGCTTACTCTACCTCCTCGTGCCTTTAGTGGCTTGGTCCCGCGTAGCGTTAAAAGCCCATACTAAAAGTCAGGTGACAATAGGAGCCATAATTGCAGGTTTAATAACCTATCTTACATGTCTTGCCTATGATGAGATATATTTCCTAAACTTTTAGACCTGTTACTAGCTTATCCCTCAGGTACTGCTGGTATCTTGACGTTTAACATGCTGTTAGACTACTTCAATACCTATCAGCTGAGTTTGTCAACAATAAACCGGCAGTGTATCCTCGTTAAGACCGAGATAAGCAGCGGTTTAGTATTTATAAGCAACATTTCCATTTAGTTTTCGCGAAAGCTTTACGTATACAAAGCTGGCGATATTAAATGCGCCCAGTAGTCGTGAACTGCCGGTCTCGTGGGAATATCTTGGCTCAGTACGTTATAGAGGCTGGTGTCAGTGACAACTCCCAATAAGGTTTATGGAGCTTCAGTTAGGCTCAGATACTCTGTGACAGTCAACTTTCTCTTTAGGATTCTAAGCATGTTTGCAAGCCTTCTCTTCGTAGTGATGGTCACGAGGAGACTTCCAGTAGACGAGTTCGGTATCTGGACTATGATCCTTAAATATGTTAACTACACACTCCCCCTTTCAGTCATATTTGCTTATTGGCTTCCAAGAACTATAAGCAGGGGTATAAACACGGCTAAGACAGGGCTTATGTTAGCTGTAGCGCTAAGCTTCGTGGCATTAGCGGGATACGTGGTCGTAGTTTACATGGCTTCAACGTACTTTGAGCAGCCCCTGATACCTCTTCTGCTCGCCGCCATAATAGTCCTGGAGAACTACATCAATCAATGCCTCTACGCAATCTCCACGGCACATGCCCCCCAGTATATAGGCTTCGCTCAGTTTACTTTAAGAGTTCTTCAAGTGATTCTTGGATTTCCGCTAGTGGTCTTCTACAGGTGGGGGCTTTATGGAGTCGTGCTATCAACTATTGGCGCAAGAATGGGCGTACTTTTATTGCTACTTTTAGTCAACTACAAGGTGATATCTGAGTCGAAAATTGACTTCAAAGTTGCAAAAAGTTGGTTTAAAAAGTCGTGGATCCCTATATACGAAAGTCTCCTTTCGGTCCTCTTAGCCCTAGACGTCCTCATAGTTCGAAGCATTGTGGGAAGCGAGGAGCCCATAGCCTACTATGGGGTCTCCATCTCCTTAATGGGTTTAATGATCTTCTCAACACAAGCTGCACCTGCACTTTACGCTAGGCTTCTTGCCAAAAGGGACGTCCGAGATGTTGTTGACGTTTTCTGGCTAATGTACATGCTCTCCTTCCCCATGGTTGTAGGAGTTTTAATTCATGCCGAGACGATCCTAGCTGTCTACAACATAAAATACGTGGTTGCCTCACACGTTGCCCGCATTTTCTCTGCTTCTTCTCTTCTTCTCCTTCTCGTAAGCATACTGGGGACTACACTTAAGGGATTAGAGGTCAGAGATTATACTAGCGAAGATGTAAACCTTAGAGAGACGGTTCTCTTCAAAGTTCCCACGCTAAATTTCCTTTCAATTATAATCTATCTATCGTCCCTAGCGATCCTTTCTCGTCTCTTCCATCACGACGTTTTAGCCGTTTCGTTGCTCTGGGGTATAACTTATTGTTCGAGGTTTGTTTTCTTAATTGTTACTCTAAATTGGCTCTTAAAGAGGGAGTTTTCCGTCTCCCTGCCCTACGGACTTTTCCTAAAATACATTTCTAGGTTCCTTGTAGCCTCTATCGGTATTGTTGCTGTGAAGTTCGCTTTCCCAATAGAGCCTCAGATAAGTATTTATCCGTTGCTTAGAGACCTAGCGCTCATAGTGCTTCCTTCAGCGCTCGCCTACTTCTCCACCCTATATGTCATTGATCCGAAAATGAGGGAGTTTGTAAAGGCTGCGTGGAGCCACGCAAGTTCTTTTTTCGATAGATTTCAAGGGTGACTTCTTACTTCGGCTCTGGGGGCGGATAGTACACAAAGATTTAACTTCTAAATTTCATATGCATATGTGGTCAAAATGGAAGTCGGCTATAGTCGTGTAGTGATTACTCCACCTATCGGCACGCCTATGGCGGGCTATGCCGCTAGAAGAAAACCTTCAATGGGCGTACACTCAGATCTCCATGCTCGTTGCGTTGTATTAAAACAAGAAGACCGAGTTTTCGGAATAGTGTCATTAGATCTAACTGGTATAGACAGAAGGCTTTATGAAAACGTTTTAGAGAGAGTGAAAGGTCTGGGATTTA
>QMSC01000062.1 GCA_003649515.1 Thermoprotei archaeon
GCGTAGGATCCTTGAGAACTTTGAGTAGCTCCTCGGGCGAGGACATAGACATCACAAGATAGGATATGCGCTAAAATATTTCATTTCTTGACTAAAAAGCTAGTCAAAAGAAAAGGGGAAATAGATCAGTGTCAGCGCTAGCGTTTGGAGATTAGCCGCTTAGCGAGTCTCATCAGCCTCAGTCCTTCTACCCAGAGCAGGGCGGTGGGGACAGCCGCTACTATGGTAAATTCTACCGGAGGTTTTGCCAAGAGATAATACGTTACGATCAGCACCGTGCTGAAGGCGGCGTACGGTAAGAGCCTAGGCACCACGCTGCCGAGTAGCCCGATGTAGACAGACATCAAGGACTCCTTATTCACCCTGGCCACGTACTCGCCGAACGATTTCTCAGCGAAGCCCAGCTCGACGAGTCTCTCGAGACAGTACTTCGCGGATCCCGGGCTGCTGAGCCCCGCCAATCGCTGCACTTCCCTGACCCCCATGGGCCTGCCGTGCTTCAGCAGGACAAAGTACACCTTAGCGAGCCCTCCGCTGATGGTTACTGGCTGTTTCTTAGCCAAGGCCCTACACCTGCTAATTCTCGACTGGTAAGCTCCTCCTTGCAATAAGGTAAGCGGCAGCCCCTGCCAGTAGAGCCATTACGACGGAGACAGTCAGGTAGAGGGCTGTGGGGAATAGGTCGTAAGAGGCTTGGCCTGGACTTTCTACTGCGGGCTCATTCACCTCCTCTTCCAGCATGAAGAAGCTCGGTGGAGCTCTAACACACCTTAGCACCATGGCTCCCTCGGTAGAGCTGTAGGGTACCCACTTACCTTCTGACCATACGAGCCTGCTGTTCCAGCCGGCGTATCCAAGCTTGGCGGTTGAGACGATGTCTTCAATGTCGTCCTCGCTAAGACCGGATATGACTCCTCTCTCAGAAAGCCACTTTAGCTCAGTTCTCAGAGCCTTTCTGATATCCTCTTCGCCTATGTCGTAGGCGGGAACGAACCGGCCCCTAGACTCCTCGAACTTCTCAAAGGAACACTTGCCCACTAGGTCCTCGCCTAGGCCTACCGCCTTAAAGACTTTCTTAAACTCGCTTAGTATAGCATCACTTAGACTGCTAACACCCTCAACTCTCAGGGAGAGATACAGCTCGTTATCCTTGCCCTTACCCTCCACATACAGCGTAGCATAACCTAGGTTCTTCGACATGGCGAAGCCTACGTAGTTGTCCTCCGTGTCTCTTTTCACCCAGACGCTCCACCCAAGATTCTCAGCAGTCTCAAACCTAAGCTCTGATATGTTGAACCTTCCACTGATGCTACACGTGTGAACAGTAGTGGTGGTTACTTCCAGTTTTAGGGGTATCTGTATCCTAACCGCGAGATACTTCTCCTGCTCCGGCGGACTCCTGAGAAGCGAGCCCTTGACCAGGTTTATCTTCAGGAGCTCCTTGAACTGGGACAACTCTATCTTGTCTAGGAGGCGCTCGATCTCCAGCTTAATCTTTGAGGCCAGCTCATCGCTTATCTCCTCTGCTTTCCTAACCAACAAGCCGAGCTTCACAGTATAGCCCTTGCCCCCTTCTTCCTCTTCCGCGAGCTCGAATATGCCTAGGAACACCTTTACCTCCGCGTCGCCTATTGTCTTAGTGAAGACAAAGACTATACCTTTGCCACTCGGAATTGAGGGGGTCTTAACGCTCCAGCCAAGCTCACCTCTAACTTTCTCAATGTTGTCGCTTATCTGCTTAGGATTTATGTCCAAGCCCTTAATGACAAACGTGATTACAGGTTCGTTGGCTGGAATTTTTACGTTGGCGTACTTCAGTCCCTGCTCAGACACCACGACTATTAACCTATCGTCGTAATGGCTCCTGTAGACATAGGCGGAGTAGGCGCCGAAGTAGTCCACGCTGGCTGCACTCTCCATCCCTGCCAGCTTCGAAAGGTCGTACACTACCCCGGGCTTGTTCAGCACCACCTCTACAGCGTACGGACTAGCAGAGCTGTAGCAAGCTAGCACAGAAAAACCCGAAAGGATTAGAGCTATTACCAGCGCAACCACTAGTACCATGTCCTTTATTCCCAAGTTGTAACTAGAATTTTTCACATTCTCACCGGTTAAGTAAGTGCATATTTTCCTAAAATATCTAAGCTTCTGAACAAAGTATTCAAAAAGTTGAACAGCTAACTTTCTGAACAATATTCAATGACATAATATTGTTCAACTCCCTCTTCCTCTCTCCCCACTAGGCCCATGCTCTCGAGCTTATCCATTCCTGCCAACTTTTGTATAAGATGAAGTAATTTCGCGTAATATTAAAGCTAAAGTAAGTATATTATCCCAGAATATATCACCAAGTGAAGTATATAACAAATCCACGTCAAGCTGGGCTTCCTACCTGGCATTGCTCATCCCGGTAAGGAGCACTGTGATAGATGCCTTAGGACTGAGAGGTGGGGTGGAAGCGTAGTTTTAATGGTCGTGGATGCAGCCTTCACCTCGATAGGCTTAAATTACTTTACAGCAGTAGTTCCTAAAGTCGAGGAGTTTAGTAAAAGGTTTATTGAGACTGAGAGGATAAGGAGCCTTAAGGATCTCGCTAAAGCTGACATGGACGAGTTGAGGAAAGTTTGGAGGAATTTAACTATGTCTCGTCCATAACATGATCGATGAAGATTATCTATGCTTCGAATCTCTATGGCATCCGCAGGCTCTACGTGCAGCTGTTAAAGCTTATAAGCATAGAAAAACTGAATGCCGTTATCCTAAGCGGAGATTTACTTACAAATGGAGGACCCTTCAGAAGCAACTTAGCCATTCAGCGAACTTTCATTAAGACAACCATCAGGAGCAGACTGCTGAAATCAAGAGACCATCTCCCAGTGCTGAGACCTAAAAATAATGAAATACTGAATCTAGGTTTGAACCTTACAGGAGCGCGGAACAGGACTTAGTGAGGATAAGTCTCCTGGAATTCTTCAGCTCAAATCTCTTGATTGAGGAAAAACTCTCCATACTTCCACCTCCCGCTAATTTTAAGAAAACAGTCTATGTTATGCATTCACCACTATTTAACACGAGATGCGATGTGCTTTCCGATGACTCGCATGCTAGAGATAGGGCAACCATAAGTTCATAGAACACCAACAGCCTATGCTCACTCTGCACAGGCATATATATGAGTCATCAAAAATTTCAGATTATTGGTGGGACGAGGCAAACTTTATGTGTAAATCCCGGCCAAGATGAGATGATATTAACAATACCATTTGGCGTATGGTATATGGAAAGCTAAAACTTAGCGATTGAATAGAATGCTTTCCGGATTAGGAGGCGAGTTAGCGGTTCTCTATAACTTTTTATAGCTACTGTAAAACTTGCTCAATTAGAGTTGGTTTTTCAAAGATAGTTTTTCTTATGTTTTCTTTTTCTTCCTCATCTATTCTGTGTGCTTTACAATAATTATAGAGCATCTCTATTTCATCTTTAAAGAATACCCTCAATTCATAAACTAGATCCCTAAACTGCTTACTCATTAACTCTTTCTTTAAACTTCGCATGACTTCATTATTGACTAACACTAATCCCCTCCAAGCATAATCTAAGCTATTAAGCTTAACAAGCGTTTCAACAAGTGAACCCCTGTGATGTACTTCGAATACATAGAGTTCTCTCCTATAAATCCCCTTAACGTCATATTCCTTATCTCTTACCTTAAAAGGTCTCTTCTCAATTTCTAAAAATGGAGGAGTATATAACTTGCTCGGTAGGTCTAATTGCAACTCATCAAAACCTATGATGTGTAAAATAACTCCAATCTTGTAAACGAGTTGATCGTGTACACTAAGTTCATCAAGTTTAGCGTCTGATATAAGCTCTAATGGAGGCATGACAACTTCTTTTAACCCTTCGAAGTCTGTCTTTAGGGGAAGGCCTGTCAAGTTTACTCCATAAGCAAATTCAAATCTCCCATACCTCGAATGTGCATGTGTTACGTGATCCTGTCTATAAATAAACCACGTTTTACCACCATCCTCAGACATTAAGACACCTTTAAGCTTAATACAACTCTTAAGACGCTTTAACTCCCTCTCGTAACCCATGTGAGTTCACCTAGATATGAAGTTATTTAGGCTTATAAATTGCAGGCTTAATAACCTATAAAGTTAACTTTTTGCTTTCCCTATCTTATTTCGGTTATCTCTTGAGTGCAACACATACCTCTGGTGTCCAACCTTCCTTATCTTCCCATAGGCTCTCATTACCATTTCGTCTCTGGTTTTCTTCACTATGTAGCTTTTTATTTCAAAGATACAGTTCATAGTCGAGTACATCGAGGATACTATATTGATGCGCCTTTTTCCTAGTAGCAGGACTACACTGAGTACTCACAGATCCTATCTGGCGTTACATAGACCAGTACTGAGTAGTCTAGGCCGAACATCCAGTTGTAAGAGGGAACACTGCAAGACGTGGTGTTCTCTAGGTAGACCAGTATCCCCTCTTGATATCTTGAACTCATACTCTATCCTATCACTCCCCTCTAGGATGCAGTCGGTTCTCCCCACAACCCTGACCACACTACTACTCATATCTACATCCTTAGAACCCTCGACCTCGAAGGAAGCCCACATACCCCTCTTTCTCAATCTTTATTTCGTAAGACCCTTCTAGCAACCTTAATGAAGTACTGCTTATCTTTCGTGAAACGACTAAACTGCCCCTTATAAGCGTAGAGCATAGTACTAAAGAGGAAGTTACCATGAGGATCGGTTATGGATAATGTAGAGATAGCCGTATTCTTCGCATGAAGAAGGTGAGGAGGGGATATCCTAAGGTATGCATACGCTCCAACTACATGTTAGTGGTAAGTATTAATAATAAGATAGGAAGAAAATAAAAAGTATTTTAGACATATCTACCTAACCTCTCTCTTTACGAACACTGTGAAGGAAGCTATTAGAGATGCCAGGGAGAAGGCGATAAGCACTACGAGCCCCGTGTAATCCTTAATGCCTAGACCTAGCAGTAACTGATCCTGAATTACGCGGAAATGATAGTCTAGCGTTAAAGAGAGGATTTTACTCTGTAGATCGGTGAATTTTCTCATATAATCTGGGTCTGTTTTAAGAACTATCATTTGACCCATTTGCACTTGCTCAAACTTAGGAGGACCAAGCAACAGCCTAATAATGGCTGTTGATAAGCCCGGCAACATGAAGCTGGAGAAGAGCCACACCAGTGTACCAGCTGCCAAGCTTTTGACCGAGTTGCTCGTTACTGTTGAGAAAAACACGGAGAGAGCGTAGTAGGCCAACGCGAAAACCGCGACAACACTTACGTAAGTGATGAGCAAGGCTATGTCGGTTAGAGATGGTGTAATCCCCAGTAGCAGTATTGCCAAGGAGAGTGAAAGTGCTAGGGGTATAGCTACACCTACAAGAAGGGACGTAAGGCCAGCCACGAACGTACCAGCAATAATATGATCTCTAGAAATAGGCTGTGCTAGCAATGTTCTCACGATACCTTTTTCAACCTTGCCTGATATTATGTCGAAGCCGAGCATTACAGCGACCACGGGGACTAGCATGGGTACGTTGATTCCAATCACCCCCATCACCTTTAGAGCCAACTTCTTGCTGCTCTCAACTTCAGGTGTTGCAGCACCAAAGCTAAGCATGGCACTTGGCTCTGTTACCCTACATAGCCCAGAGAGGAGCATGAGGGTGAAGATAGCTACGATAGCTAGGAACTTGTTACTCCTAACCATGTTACCGAATTCTACCCTAGCTATCTCGAGAGCCTTCAACCCCTTTTCACCCCGAAAACTCCCTAAAGATGTCTTCTAAGGTAGGTTTTGCGAGCCTAAATGATTCTACACCATAACCTTCTAGGAGAGATAGTAATGTCGGTGCTAGGGGCTTGCTACACAGAACCACGAGCTTGTTACCCTCAAGTATCGCTTCCTTTACACCGTTTAGTGAGCACATCCTATCAATAATAACCTGTGCCGGTTTGCTCAGCTCCACCTCGTACACGTAGCCCTGACCCGCCATCAACTTCTCCTTAAGGTCGCTTACTGATCCTTGAACCACTATTTTGCCTTGTCTCATTACTGCTATGTGAGTGAAGAGCGGGCCTATTTCGTAGAGCAGATGCGTCGATATGAAAATAGTTTTACCCTGCTTATTCAGCTCCTGGATAAGCCTCCTAAACTCCCGTGCGCCGTCCGGATCTACGCCTGATGTAGGCTCGTCTAGCACTAGTAACTCAGGGTCCTTTAGCAGGGCCTGCGCTATGCCGAGCCTTTGCTTCATGCCGACAGACATTTCCCCATATTTCCTCTGCCTATACTCCCAGAGACCGACAAGCTTCAGGCACTCTCTAACACTCTCTGTAGGTTTCTTCAAGCCCATGAGCTTAGCTATTGCCATGAGATTCTGTTCAGCAGTTAAATCCTCGTAAAAGCCAAGCCCTTCGGGCATAAACCCGACCTTCTCTCTTATCTTCAAGGACTCCTTTACTATGTCGTAGCCTAGCACAGTTCCTCTGCCGCTCGTGGGGAGAATAGTACCCATGAGCATGTGTATCAGCGTGCTCTTGCCAGCGCCGTTTCTCCCCAGCAAGCCAAAGATGCTTCTCTTTGGAACTTCTAGGTTTACTCCGTCGACCGCCCTGACTTCTTTTCCACCTAATTTGTAAATCTTTGTCAGATTTTCAGTCTTGATAGGTGGTACCAATTTCTCCACCAAGATCATTGATGGTGAAACAAGCTATGATTTTAAGTGAGATATGCGTTTGAAACGCGTTTTAAACAAGGAGATATATTTAGTTTAAACTAAAGTTATATAGTGGGGTATACTGTGAAACTTCAATCCGTTAAAATGGTTCCCTTGCTTGCTATTTCCCTTATTTTAGGAATAGTTATCGGTCTAGCCCTATTGTTTATGTTCCCTAGTATATTGCGCTTCAAGGAGAATGCGGGCGGCATATATATTCTGGATGATGACTCTGCTCGTAAGGTCCTTATAATAGTGTACTCAGATAA
>QMSC01000063.1 GCA_003649515.1 Thermoprotei archaeon
ACATTAAGAGGAAAGGAGGGATAAATAAAAATTTAATTACATAGAACTTAAGTAGAAAGGGGAGATTGCTTGGCGTTCGAATTATTTAAGCCGTACACTCTTGATGAGGGAAAGTTTCTGGTAAAGCTTGCGAGAAAAGCTGTTGAATCATATCTAAAGGAAGAAAGGAGAATAGAGCCCCCAGATAACACTCCTGGAAGCCTTCTAAAGGATAATTACGGCGTTTTCACAACAATAGAAGTGTTCAACCCTCATGGACATAATGAGCTAAGGGGATGCATAGGATTCCCTCGAGGATACCGGAATGTAGTGACAGCAGTGATCAACAGCGCCATAGCTGCCGCAACCGAGGATCCCCGATTTCCACCAATGGGCTTAGAGGAACTTTCAAAAGTTGTGTTCGAGATATCTATCCTATCACCTTTAGAACTAATTGAAGTGAGGGACCCAAGGGACTATGTTAGGCAAATAAAGGTGGGAATACACGGATTAGTCGTTGAAAAGGGGCTGTTTACGGGCCTATTGTTACCACAAGTTCCCGTAGAATACCTGTGGGATGAAGGAGAATTCCTCTCACAAACCTGCATGAAAGCTTGGTTGCCTCCTGATTGCTGGTTGGAGAAAGGAACCAAGGTCTATAGGTTCCAAGCGCAACTATTTAAGGAACTTGAACCCAACGGAAAGGTCATTGAGCGAGACTTATTGAAGGAATACGAAGAACTGAGGAAGAAGAAGCTAACATAGAGTACGGAGTAGAAAGACCTTGAAGGTAACGGGTGGAGAAGGAGGCAAAATACTGGCCCTTAAGATAGCTAAGTATTTAGACACAGAGTACATTGATACCCTTTCTAGGACGTTCCCCGATGGAGAGATCTATGTGAGAGTTATGGGTAGCGTTAAAGGAGAAGACGTAATCTTAGTTCAGTCGATGGGTAAAAAGCCCAACAAGCTTTTAATAGAATACTTGCTTATAGCCGATACACTAAAGGATTTAGGGGCTCGTAACATAATTGCTGTCATACCATATTTACCCTATGCACGCCAGGATGCTAGATTTAATCCAGGAGAAGCTGTAAGCATTAAGACGGTATCCAAGCTCATCGAAAAAGTGGGAGTAAGTGCGGTTATAACAGTCGACATGCACCTACATAGGTTTAAATCAATACAAGCTATCTTCAGCGTACCAGCTTACAACCTTTCTGCAATGAGTCTTCTAGCCGAGTACACAGCCTCAGAATTCGGGTTGAGTAAGCCCTTAGTCGCAGGCCCAGATGAAGAAGCCGAACAATGGGCGAAAATAGCTGCTAATGCTTTACAAAGTGATTACTTAGTTCTGGGAAAAACCAGGAGGGGGGACTACGAAGTTGAAATACGCGGTAAGAGCTTAGCAGTCGTGCAGGCGCGCGATGTACTAATTGTGGACGATATAATCAGCACCGGAGGTACCATGGCTAAGGCTGTTGAGGCCTTAAAGACTGCGGGAGCCAAGAGAATACTGGCTGCATGCACGCATCCACTATTGATTGAAGATGCACTCTACAAAGTGCTCTCTGCAGGCGCTGAAGCTGTTGTAGGAACAGATACGGTGCCAAGTCCCATAAGCTTTGTATCTGTAGCACCCCTTATAGCTAGCTTTTTAAAAGAAACAGTACTGTGAATTAGGAGATTTGAGCAGAGTATTACGTATTATGGATTTAGAGAGCCCTAAGAATAATTTCCTTTGCTCTCTTCAAGTCCAGTTTCCCTTCTTCACTTAAAGGTATACGAGTTAATACGTGCTTCACAGATCCATCGTCATATTGCACGAAAACTTGTGGTATGTTAAATCCCCCGATCTCATCCCTTTCGCCATACTTTATTAGAAAATCCCAGTCCTCCTCCCGCTCTTCAATCTCTATGCCCTTCTCCTCAGATATTTCCCTTAGAACCCTCCTAATCTTCCCTCGTAAGGGATCATATTCAGCCGTCACGAGAATTATTTTGCTCAAGAAAACCACCTTCCCTTCTCTTAGAGAGCCAATCTATTTAAACCTTTTTAGTGATGCTCGTTAAGCTACAAGAGGCTGAGTTATGGATTTTAGCTTAGAGGGTATTCCATATAGAAGAGCTTGCAGATACCTGGCCGTTAACTTAACGGGCATTAGTAATAATATTAAACAACATGTTGGCTATATTTAGCGATACTGAATATGGAGGAAGGCAGGGCTCTTAGGAGACCTTTACTAGCTAATGGATGCATCGTTAAAGACTATGAACCGCTGTATAAATACTGGGAAGTTGCTGAGAAAAGAGGTGTGGAGAAAGCAACCATTAGGAGCGAGGACGTAGAGTACGTTAAGAAAGTTGTTGAGGCAAGCGGCAGGGTAAGCCTGTTAGAGCTAAAGAGAACACTATCCTTCATGATGCTTGACAGAGTTAACGGAGAAATAGCGAAAGAAGCATACACAATGCTGGGCCTTGAACTAAATGAGAGAGAAGCTAGGGAAAAATTAGCGGATATTTTAGCTGGCTGGCTTCTTGAAGCTTGCTTGACGCTGAATGTGATTTCATTAAGGGGATGGAGATTACCTGAGGACTAGTTTAGATCCAGCCTCTCAACTTCATTGCATTTACTACTCTTTCGACGGCTATAGCGTAGGCCGCGATTCTCATAGGCTTATCGCTATACTTCCTCTGCCACTCTTCGTACACTAGCTTAAAGTTGTCGGTCATCTTCTTGTCTAACTTCTTAAGAGCTTCCTCTTCCGTTATCCAGCAGCCCATTCGGTTGTGACACCACTCGATCCAGCTCATCGATACTCCGCCAGCATTTGCTAAAATATCTGGGATGGCTATAGCTCCCTTTCTCGCCAAGATTTCGTCCGCTTCGGGGGTTACGGGACCATTGGCACCCTCAGATATGATCTTAGCCTTTACTTTGTCCGCATTCTTTTCCGTGATAACGTTCTCTATAGCTGCTGGCACTAGTATGTCGACACCTAGCTCTAATAGTTCCTCGTTTGTAATTCTCTTCGCATCCTTATAGTTGATCACGCTTCTCGTCTTATCCTTAACCTCCATAACCTTCTTCACGTCTAGCCCATTTGAATTGTATATGCCTCCCTTACTGTCGCTAACCGCAACAACCTTTGCACCCCACTCAGAGAGGTAGAGAGCTGCATACCTGCCTACGTTACCAAAGCCTTGAACCGCCACGGTTTTCCCTTCTAAGCCATTTAGAACTTTCTTAGCGGCCTCTCGTGCCACTAACGCCACGCCATAGCCCGTGCTTATTATACGAACCTTTAATCCTCCAATCTGGTACGGCTTAGCTGTCACAACGCCCCAAGCTGGATACCCTACCATTTTGCTATATTCGTCAAAGAACCAGGCCATAGTTTGGGGGTTTGTGTAAACGTCAGGAGCAGGGATGTCGATGTCCTCCCCAACGATCCTAGAAATAGCGGCGAAGTATTTTCTTGAGAGCTCCTCAAGCTCCCTTTGTGAGAGCTGCGAAGGATCGACTTTAACGCCCCCTTTCCCGCCTCCGAAAGGAAGTTGAGAAAGTGAGTTCTTCCAAGTCATCCACATTGAGAGAGCAACAACTTCTCCTACGCTTACGTTAGGGTGATACCTCACTCCACCCTTATAAGGTCCCAGCGCGCTATTGTGTTGACTCCTCCAGCCTATAAATACCACAGTTTTACCGCTTTCCAGCCGAACAGGTATCTTAACCTGCAGAAGTCTTTCAGGATGCCTCAAAACTTCTACAACTTCATCAGGTAATCCCAATATCTCCGCCACATCTTTTAACTGCCTTACAGCCATTTGGTATACTGGATCGGTCTCATACGGAGCTCCCGTAACCGTGGCCGAAACCATTCTCACACCTCTTCCCTGTCCGATACGCTATATGAGGCGTTCTATTAAAAACCCTCTTGCATAGATGCTTAGCATTATCGAAACTACAGTAAACGTAGTTTATTCTCTAGCTTTACCTTTCAAAGATTTGAGGGAAAATAGGTAAAGACAGGGTTTACAGGCACTCGGATGCTTGAAGAACTTCTAGTGAAAGGCCCTAAACTCTCATACCTTAACTTGTGAGCATTAAAGCTCTAAGTTCTCAAGATTCCTCCAAACGCTATTCAAGTTCTCCTTTGATATGACTGGGAGACTTAATCTAGCACAATATGTTCTAACAATTTAACTATTAAAAGAAAAGTAATTTAGCCTTGATCCCTGTTTTGACCCTCGTATGAGGAAGAGTTGGGAAGTAGCTTCTATAGCTATATGTGCAGGGCTTTACGCAGTAGTAGGATACATGAGCTACCTCGGGCTATTCACACCCGTCATAGGAGTTGTACGCTTTTGGCCCTCAGTCTTTATTCCAGCAGTATTCGCTGTACTTCTTGGGCCTAGGGTTGGAGGCATAGGAGCGGCTATAGGAATATTCATAAGTGACATGATGATTCATGGAAATGCCCTACTTAGTTTAAGCGTTGGGGTTCCAGCAAATTTCGTAGGCTTCTATCTCGTTGGATGCATCGCGAGAAGGCTTAAAAGTGGAGGGTTAAAGTGGGTTTTAGCAACTTTAGGTGAGGAGGCAGTCGTACTGTTACTCGTTCTTCTAGCGACGTATACGGGAATTCTATCGATGTCAGTAGCGGTAGCGTACACTATAGGAATATGCGTCGCATTAGCCTTCACTTTGGCGTACGGTACGGCTATAAGAGATCATTCAGGTCAACTTCTAGCATACAGTACGGGCCTATTAGCGGGTTCTATAATTATAGGCATAGGGGTATACGCGTTCAGCCAGCTCTTCATACTTCCAGGAGGCTATAGCAGACTACCGTTAGAAGCTGCCTTGCTCTGGACCTTATGGACATATGCTACGGAAATACCCTTTATGGTCGCTCTATCACCTCCAGTAGTTGCAGTAGCTGGGAAGGTACTCCCAAAGGTGAACGAAGATTGAAAGCCAAAGCCTATTCACCAGGGGGTCTATCAGGGTTCTTCTCAACGCATATTGTGGAGGGAGATTTACTACACACAGGGGCCTGGGGAGGAGGCATAGCCCTTCGGAAAGGCGTTTACGTTGCGGTTGAGGTAGAGGAAGGAACGAAGACCGAAATAATCACTACACTCAATGGCAAAAGAGCTGATTTATTCGTCTCACGAAGAGTTGCTGAAAGGCTTCTCTTACGGACTGATAAGCAGTATAGGGTTATTATTAAGCAATCCATTGAGCTACCGATGGGTGGAGGATTAGGAACAAGTGGGGCAAGCGCTCTAGCAACTGCACTAGCCTTAGGAAAAGCTTTAGGACTTAAATTAACGTATGAGGAACTCGCTCGTGAGGCTCATATAGCGGAAGTTGAGTGTAAAACCGGGCTCGGAACGATTTCGGGTCTCGTTACAGGTGGAGTCGTATTGGTTATAAAGCCAGGGGCTCCGGGATTCGATAGAACAGTGCGAATACTTGCCGAACCTTCACTAAGAGTCGTCATAGGATTTTACGCTCCTATAGAAAAGAAAAAGGTTCTTGAAGGCAAAGACATAAGCCGGATAGATGAAATAGGGAGAGAGGCCTTAAGCAGGATCTTAGAGAAAACCGATATCGTGCATTTCTTGGAAACCTGTAAGTGGTTCTCTCAGACTACAGGTCTTATGGGTAATAGGGTTAAAAGGGGAATAGAGGCCGCGGAGAAAGCGGGTGCATTAGGAGCATCTCAAGCAATGATAGGAGAAACAGTCTTCGCCCTTGTGGAGAAGGACATGGTAGAAGACGTTAGTGCTGCTCTTCGAACAACAGGTGCGAAAATTACCATATCCGAGATAGAATGGTGTGCTGCTCGATTATTATAATCTATATTGTATTAATTAAAAATTACACTGATACACTCGTTTTCATCCTTAACTATACTGCCTATTTTCTCAAGCATGCTGTTTAGATCCCTCAACGACAATACCTTCACATTTTCAATTTTATCGAAGTTCAATAACCCTGCCTCGTCCGGTACCCTTCTATAGGATTCCTCCTCGCAAACAACAAATATTCTAGCATGGCTCACGTCCATAACCTTGCCCCACAGTTCTATGAAGGAATTAATATTGGGATCCACGAGATCAAAACACACTACTAGGTTGCCCTTGGATGCAACTACATCAAATGAATGTTCAATCCCGCTAAAGCCGACGATTCTGCCATTGATTTTAACGTTAAAGCCTTTCCTCTCTAGAAAATCCTTAATCGTATCTTTTAGACCCCTCCTCATAATCAATCCCTAATAGCGGTGTTAACAAACTAACTAGGGTCTTGCCTTCTTTAAAAGTAATAGAAAATTTAAGCTTTTCTATGTGAGGTAGAAACATCCTAACGAGGATAATATCTAAAGGATTTTGTGTTACCAGATTGCTCCAGAGATGCCAGCTCATTCTCCATTTTACTAATTAAGTCCTCATGATCTTTAAAGAGTACTAGCTTAAGCTTCCTAGTTTCTGTAAGCTCTGACGGAATGCACTCTCTAAACTTCTCCTCTACCAATAGGAAAATTCTTGCATAATCAACATCCACCGCCTTTAGGTATACTTTTAAAAACGATACTATGTCAAAGCTCGCATAATCGATACATAATGTTAGGTCGCCTTTAAGGGCTACGAGATCGAACTTATGTTTGACGCCACTATAGCCGACAAGGGTGCCATTAAGCCTTACATCAAAGCCTCTTTTTTCTAAAAAGTCTCTGAGAATTCGCTTGATGTCGATGGTTATGCCCATCAAAGCCACCGGAAATTCGTTCACTCCAACCTCTTTTAGCCTTGTAGGAAAAATGGGAATTTAAGTCTTTCTATGTGAATTGAAAAGAAATTTTAGACAATTATATAATAGATTAAAAGAACTTTAAGCATAACGGTGTTATAATGACGTTGAAAAATTTCTTACTTGTCTTCCTCACTAAAGTGAGCATATTGATTATTAAAGTGAGAACTCTTAGAATTTTGAAATTAAAGTAAGCT
>QMSC01000064.1 GCA_003649515.1 Thermoprotei archaeon
CACAGCCCCTGCACATAGCCTCTTCAATGCTCAGAGGCTGTGTGCAAGAATCTCCCTGCTGAAGCAGGGAGAGAGACAATCCCCTCACTTCTCGTTACATTGCTGCTTACAAAGTTTTTATTGCTCACGCGGTAAGTATTCTAGCATAACATGGTTTAAAGGTGGCAGGATGTCCGAGGGAATAGCGCTCCCCGAAAAGTTGCTCAGCGTGACTTCTTGGGTTGAAAGGCTAAAAGACAGCAAGTACGTGAAAAGGGCTTTAGAGCCAATTTTCGGGCCTTACCCAGAGATAATTGAGGAGAGAAGGAGAAAGTACCTCCAGACGCTCCAGGCTTTCGGCGGGAAATTCGGTTTTGACCGTGAGGTAGTTGTGGTCAGATGCCCTGGAAGGGTTAATCTGATGGGCAGACACGTGGATCATAGAGGAGGATTTGTTAACCCCATAACCTTTAACAGGGAGATCGTAATAGTCGCTGCGCCACGTGAGGATTTTGCGGTAAGGACAGTAAACGTTGAAAGGAATAAGTACAGCGAAAGGGAATTTAACATTTCAGAAGAGCTTCCTCCCAAGCCTATAGAGTCAATTGAAGAGTGGCGCGAGTGGACCACGAAGAAGTTCCTTGAGAGGAAGGAAAGAGGAATTGAGAGCGATTGGGTGAACTACATCAAGACCATAGTATACCTCCAAAACTACTTCTGGGATGAGCACGAGATCAGGGGCATGGACATGGTAGTTTACGGCGATATTCCTCCCGGAGCTGGCCTTTCATCATCCTCCGCCCTAGTCGTGGCCACGTATCTCGCGGCAATTGCATTAAATAGGATAAATATTGGACGACAAAAGTTCGTTGAGCTGTGTGGGGTGGGAGAGTGGTATGTGGGTACGCGGGGAGGGTGGGGAGATCACGCCGCGATGCTCTACGGGAAGCAGGGAAAGATCTCGCACATAGGGTTTTATCCGTTTAGGATAAGCTACATAGACTTTCCCAAGGGCTGCCGAGTCCTTATATGCAATTCCTTCATGAAGGCTAGTAAGACAGCTGGTGCTAGAAGCATATTCAATGAAAGAGTAAGCACCTATGAAATAGGGATGATGATCCTTTTGAATAAGCACCCTGAGCTTAGAGATAGAGTTAAACTCCTAAGGGATATAAATACGGAAAACCTTTCCCTCGAGCGCATATACTCGCTTCTAAAGGAGCTACCGGAAAGAGTGAGGAGAGAGGAGCTTTTTAAAATGCTCCCCCCAAGACTTCACAAACGACTTAGACAAATGTTCTTGGAGCATGAAGAACCTGAGGAGGGCTACATGGTGCGAAATGTCGTATTATTTGGCATTGCTGAATGCGAGAGAAGCAGGCTAATTCCGGAAATATTTGCTAAGGGTGGAGTAGAGGAATTCGGCAGGCTCATGAACTTATCGCACGATGGTGATAGGGTTGTGAAATGGGTTGATAGCAAACCCATGAAATGGAAGTACGATGTAACCGACCAGCTTCTCTCAGAGTTGATAGAAAAAGCTAGGAAGGGAGAAGCAAGAGCATCATTGCATCTACAGCCGGGAGCCTACAGATGTAGCATACCTGAGATAGACCTGATAGTAGACACGCTTCAGAAGGTAAAGGGTGTGCTGGGAGCACAGCTAGCGGGAGCAGGATTAGGGGGTTGTGCTATAGCCCTCGTCGAGGAAGACGCCGTAGAGAAAGCCCTAAAAGCACTAAAACAGAGGTACTATTTCACGCCTGAGAAGCTCAAGAAGGGCGTAATAGTAGCAATGCCTATAGAGGGAGCTGGATATCTGAGAGTTTCTTAAGCCAAATGTCAAAATTTGGAGTTCAGACAATATTACTTCAGAAGGAAAAGGGGGATGCGGTTCCAAGAGCATCTTAAAATAGGAGTAATATTGTCAAGGAGGATTGCAAGAGAACTGGCTCTACAAACCATCATAGGCGCAGCTAAGCTACTAAAAACTCAGCCACCCTGCAGAGCTTAGAGATCTAGTAATAACGCCTGGCGGAATAACCATAGACGCCATACATGAAATGCTACGTAAGGAATTTAAGGCCATAGTAATTGATGCTGTGGGTCAGGCCTACGAGAAGTACTCTCTGTTGACTAAGGTTTTACGGCTAAGAGCGGCGACGAGCGTTAGGAATATTTTGTAGCTACTACCCTTTTTATAAACTCATAGTATATCGGTGAAGGTCTATTGGGCCTACTTTTGAATTCTGGGTGAAACTGTACGCCCACTATCCAGTATCTATTCTTAAGCTCTATCGCGTTTATTACGCGTCCTGCTTCATCAGTAGCCGAGATCACTAAGCCGTATTTTTCGGCAATCTTAGCATAATCCCACATTATGTGGTACCTGTGACGGAAACGCTCGTGCACAAGCTCTTTCTTGTACGCCTCGAAAAGCTTGGTATTCCTCTTAATGTAAATGGGGTGAGCTCCTAGCCTCATGGTTCCGCCTTTTTCATAGATTCTTTTCTGCTCTGGGAGCAAGTCCACTACTGGATGTGGGGTATTTGGATCAACTTCTGTTGAATTAGCGCCCTTTAATCCAACGACTTTACGCATGAAGGCTATGAACATCAACTGCGCTCCAAAACATATGCCTAGGAAAGGCTTATCGTGCTCTATAGCGTACTCAGCGGACATTATCATGCCTTCAACCCCACGGGATCCGAAGCCAGGCGTAAGTAATATTCCATCGACCCTGCTAAAGGCTTCGTGCATTTTCTCCGGATCTTTCTCAAACTCCTCCGTATCCACGTAGAGTATATTCACGCGTACGCTGTTATGCGCTCCAGCGTGCTTTAGGGCTTCGTTAATGCTGATATAGCTGTCAGTTATCATAACGTACTTTCCTGGCATAGCGATCGTTACTTCACCCTTAGGGTTCTTAAACAGCGAGACTAGATCGCGCCATCCTTGGTAGCGCTCCCTAAGGATTTTCACATTTGGAAGATTCAGTAGCCGACACAGGTACTCTCCAAGACCCTGCTTCTCAAAGAACAACGGTAGCTCGTAAACAACCTCTAGATCAGGATCCGATATCACGGCATCGACAGGCACATTACAGTACAGGCTTATTTTCTCCCTAATATCCTTGGGAAGTACTTCAGGCGCCCTGCCTACTATGACGTCGGGTTGTAAGCCCATGCTCTGGAGCATTTTCACGCTGTGCTGCGTCGGTTTCGTCTTTAGCTGGCCTATGGGCTTTAGAAACGGAACGAGAGTTACGTGTACTAGAGCAGTTTTGCCGGGACCCTCTTCTAGCCTAAATTGGCGTATGGCTTCTAGGAAGGGCATTGCCTCTATATCGCCTACTGTACCCCCAATCTCTACTAAAAGTACATCGGGTTTACTCTTCGACGCAACGCTCCTAATCCTCCTCTTTATTTCATTCGTTATGTGAGGGATCACCTGGATCGTCTTACCAAGATACACACCTATTCTCTCCCTGAGTATAACGCACAAGTATATCTGCCCGGAAGTTATGTTGTTTGAGGGATGCATGTTTACGTCTAAGAACCTCTCATATGTCCCGAAATCTTGATCTATTTCAGCTATCCTGAACCTGTAGCCGGGCGCTGGTTCGAACTCCCATACGTCCTCGCAGACGAAAACTTCTCCATGCTCTATGGGATTGAGGGTGCCTGGGTCGACGTTTAAATAGGGGTCTATCTTAATAACGTCGACCTTGTACCCTCTAAACTGAAAGAGCTTGCCTATAGACGCCGTTACAACGCCTTTACCTAACCCGCTTACTACACCACCCGTGATGAAGATGTACCTCGTCAATTAAACCACCTCATGAGCAAGTCCCACTATATCGGATACCCTATCGTAACCTTCGACCTCCAAATACCGCTTCAGGCCCTCTAAAATTTCATTAAAGATCTCCAAGTCCCTCCTAACCACAGCTGAGCCTATACCCACAGCTCGGGCACCTGCTAGGAGAAATTCTACGGCAGTTTCCCAGGAATCGACCCCTCCAACCCCTATTATAGGCACGTTTTTAAAGTTCTCATAGAGCTCGTAGACTACCCTAACCGCTATGGGCTTTATAGCCGGGCCTGATAAGCCCCCATAGACATTTGAGAGAATTGGCTTCTTAGCATAGATATCTATTGCAATTGCTCTCACGGTATTTATAGCAACAAATCCGCTCGCCCCCGCCTTCAACGCTGCCTCAGCTACCTCTACTATGCTAGGTACCGTTGCTGAGAGCTTTACAAAAATGGGCTTATTTGAGAAGCATTTCCTAACTCGGCGAACTATATCGTACACGTGTTGGGGATCGGCCCCTACTTCGAGCCCGTACCCCTTAGCATGGGGACATGAGAGATTAAGCTCAACGGCGTCCATAGGGCACTTGCATATCCTCGCACAAATTTCATAAAATTCCTCTGCAGAACCTCCACCTATACTCACGATTAGCGGTATATTCAGCCTTTCACAACCCTCGAAGAATTCCCTTACAAAATAGTCCACTCCCGGATTCGGTAGCCCCATCGCGTTCAAGAAGCCGTATTCGAGATCGACAAAAACGGGATTAGCATATCCTTGTCTGGGATTAAGAGTTATAGTCTTCGTCGTGACAGCTCCCGCTCCAGCTTGCTCAACTCTCTTCAATAGGCTCATGGAAACCCCCAATATTCCTGAAGCCAATACTATGGGGTTTCGCAACCTAATTCCAGCTAAATTTATCTCCAGATTTACGGACAAGTTTACCAAACCCCCCTTCCACCTGTAAATTACCCTCCTCCAACGCCCTAACACCCCTTAAATATACGTCAAGAATGAGGGCCCTTACAGTACGACCCTCAAAGGGAGTGTACTTGGCCTTCGATGAGAACTCCTCGCCCTTAATAGTTCCCCCTCGACTATAATCAACGACTGCTAAGTCCCCATCCATTCCAGGTCTTATATCGCCTTTAGTTAGCCCGAAAATGTTGGCAGGCTTACTCGAGTACAGATCCAATACCCCTAAAGGAAGCCTGCCTTCAAGGATCTCCGTGAAGAGTATTGGGAGAGCTACCTCGAGTCCAGGGAAGCCTGGAGGAGTACTTTCGTAGTCATCGCTCAGCTTCTCGCTTAAACTATGTGGGGCGTGATCTGTTATGAGTGCATCTGCCAGCATTCTTTGAAGACAGCTGAAGATGGCTTCTCTATCACTGCTGGGTCTCAGAGGAGGATTCACTTTGGAAATCCTTCCTAAAGGGGTATCGTAAATGCTCTCATCCAGAAGTGCATGGTGAAGAGTTACGTCAAAAGTTACGTCGCCCTCCAATTTTCCAAGTAGGACCTCCTTTAGGGAATCCCTTAAGGAAATGTGCGTGAAATGCACCTTTAAGCCCTTAAACTCCCTCTTGAGTGCTAGAACTTTCCGAACAGCCCTTAACTCGGCTTCAGGAGGTCTTAGTAGGGTATGTATCTTAGGACCCAACTCGATCCCCTTTTCCCGAAGAACACTCGCCTTCTCTGAGAGCACTTTCGGGTCCTCAGCATGAACTACCACAGGAATATCCTCATTTAAACATGCATTAAAGAGGACCCTAAGCTTCTCCTCGTAGAGGTCTTGGGGGTAGAGCTTCACGCCCACAATGAATTTCCGTGCCTTCCTAAGATCCTCTAACTTCAAGGGATAGCCCATGTAAAAGCCGAAGTCTACTAAGGCCCTCCTCGAAGCCCTTTCAAGCTTCATTAGAAGTCTATCGTATGAGTCTATAGGGGGAACGTTATTGGGCATGTCTATAACCGCTGTTACGCCCCCTCGAAGAGCTGATAAAGTTCCCGTATACCAGTCTTCCTTATATTCCTGGTTCAGATCCCTCAAGTGAACGTGTATATCAACCATTCCTGGAAGTATTACCTTCTTCCCCTCATAGCGCACTCTCTTTTCAGCACGAGGAGCTAAAGATCGCTTAGAAACGCTTGTTATCTCGCCGTTATCAATTCCAATACATGCCTCCATGATTCTGCCGTGAACGTAGACCTTTCCCTCTACGAGAACGTCAACGCTCCTCAATGGACTTTTTCCTACCATGCTCATCCCTCCAATACCGGCCGAAGTCCCGTAACTTGAGCAGGACTTCTCCCGTGAAAATTGGTCCATCCTTACAGACCCTCAGCCCTAAGGGATCTAGGCTGCACAAGCCGCATATGCCAACTCCACACTTTATGAGCCTCTCGAGAGAAGCCTCTACGCGGATTCCCCTTCTAGAACACCTGTTCACGACCTCGAGCATCATTAGCTCCTTTCCTGAAGTGTAGACTGCATCATAAGCTTCGAGAGTTACTGAAGTGTCAAGGAGATCCGTAACGAGCCCCTTAAAGCCATAGCTTCCATCATCCGTGCTGACGTAAACGTTAGTACAGACCCCTTTAAATTCGTCTACAAAGAACATCTCCCGAACGCTCTTAAAGCCCAGAAGAGCATCGCAAGTTATCCCACAATCCTTAAGCTGTCTTGCGAGAAAGTATAAGGGTGCAAGGCCGTATCCTCCAGCCACTAGAAGGCATTTCCTGAACTCTTTCTTAACGCTAAACCCCCTGCCTAAAGGCCCTCGAAGGAAAACCCTAGTCCCCCTATCAAAGTTTTCGTGAATAAACGTGGTAACCCTTCCCTTCTTAGCAATTATTAGCCAGAGACCTCGATCTTCAAGATTCGCTATGCTAAGGGGTATCTCCCCAATTCGTGGCACCCACAGCATTAGGAACTGGCCGGGGGAAGCGCTAATTCGCTCGTAAAGCTTTATTTCGTACAATCTCACGCTTGGAGTAAGCTCCACAACGTCGCTAATAGTCCCATAAAGGTACATGCTTAAAGCTCCCCTACCAACTGTTTAACTACGTCCTCAGAGACCATGAGCTGATTGCAGTATTCACATATGAGCTTAATAGG